>NZ_JBIWOW010000024.1:0-119411 GCF_044767945.1 Kitasatospora sp. NPDC101183
GCGCGCCCCCCCCCGGGGGGCGGGGGGGGGGGGGGGGGGGCCCCGGGCGGGGGGGGCGCCGCCGGGGGCCCCCCCCCGGGGGCCCCGGGGGGGGGGCCCGGGGGGGGCGGGCCCCCCCGACAACTGCCCGCGGTCTTCCGGGCGGTGAGGTCAGCTGCTCCAGATCCGGATTTCGCCGTCCCAGGCGGCGGAGGCCAGGTGGGTGCCGTGGGGGGAGAAGACCACCGCGGTGACCGCGTCGGTGTGCTCTCGGAGGGTGGCGAGGGCGGTGACGGTGTCGGCGTCCCAGATTCGGACGGTGTGGTCCTGGCCGCCGGAGGCGATGCGCGTGCCGTCGGGGTGGAGGGACACCGAGTTGACCTCACCGGTGTGGCCTTCGAGGGTGGCGAGGAGGAGGCCGCTGTCGGCGTCCCAGGCTCGGACGGTGCCGTCCTCGCTGCCGCTGATGATGCGCTGGCCGTCCAGGGTGACGGCGAGGGAACGGACGCCGCCGGTGTGGCCTTCGAGGGTGGCTAGGGCGGAACCGGTCTCGGAGTCCCAGATCCGGAGGACGTGGTCGAGACCGCCGCTGACGAGGCGTCGGCCATCCGGGAAGTAGGCCACGGCGCGGACCTCGGCGGTGTGGCCGTGGAGGGTGGCCACACTGGTGCCGGTGGTGGTGTCCCAGATGCGGACGGTCCGGTCCTCGCCACCGGTGGCGAGGCGGCGCCCGTCCGGAGAGAAGGCCACCGTGTGGACGGTGCCCTCGTGGCCCTTGAGGGCGATGTCGAGGCCGAAGATGAGCCCCTCCAGTAGCGCGAAGCCGTTGCGGCCGACGGTGGCGATCTGCAATCCGTTGGGGGAGTAGGCCGCGGCGATGCCGTTGCGGTGCCCGTAGAAAGTTCGGTCGAGCTCGCCGGTGGCCGGGTTCCACATCAGTGTGGTGTTGTCAGGGGCACAGCTCGCCAGGCGGGCGCCGTTGGGGGAGTAGGCGAGTGCACGCACCGTGTGGCGGCGTCCGGGGATGGTGGTGAGGTGTTCCCCGGTAGCGGTGTCCCAGATCCGTGCGGTGCCGTCCAGGGAGCCTGAGAGGAGGCGGGCGCCGTCGGGCGAGTACACGATCGCGCGGACGAGCCCGGTGTGGCCTTTGAGGGAGTGGAGGTGACGGCCGTCGGCCGCGCCCCAGATCCGGATGTCCCTGCCTCCGGTGGCGATGCGTGTGCCGTCGGGCGAGTACGCGACCGAGAGAACCAGGGCGTCGTGCCCGAGCGTGGTGAGATGGGCGCCGGTGGTGGCGTCCCAGATGCGCACGGTGCTGTCCGAGCTGGCGGTGGCGATGTGCCGGCCGTCAGGGGAGTACGTCAGCGAGTTGATCTCCCCGGTGTGCCCTTCGAGTCGCAGGACCGGCTCACGGGTTGAGGGGTTCCAGACGAGCGCGGCGTTGCTGATGCGGCCGCATGCCGCGAGGTGTCGGCCGTCGGGGGAGTAGGCCAGGACGGAGGCCTCCAATACGTGGCCGATGCGCTCTTCGATGAACTGGCCGGTTCTCGCGTTCCAGATCTTGGCGCCCCTGAACGCGGAGCCGGTGGCGATGCGGGTGCCGTCTGGGGAGAACGCCACAGCGTCGACGTGCCCGTGAATGGTGGTGAGGTGGGCGCCGGTGGTGGCGTCCCAGATGCGTGCGGTGCTGTCCGTGCTGGCGACGGCGATGCGGCTGTTGTCAGGGGAGTAGGCGACGGCGCGCACCGAGACGGGGTGGCCGTCAAGGACTCGGATGGTGCGATACACGGGGGCGGGCGGCGGCGGAGCCGCCACCGGCCCCGCCAGGACGTCGCGTAGGGCCTGGGTCGCCACCTCGGCGGTGGCGCGCTGTTCCGGGTCCTTGTGCAGCAGGCCGAGCAGCAGCGCCTCCACTGGCCCCGCGTGCTGTGGGGACGGCGGCTCCTCGTAGACGATGGCGTTGCCCAGTGCCCAGTAGTTCGGCTGGTCGAACGGCCGCCGTCCCTCCAGCATCTCGTAGAGCGTGACTCCGACGGACCACAGGTCGGAGGCGGGCGTGAGCGGCTGGTTGAGGCGCAGCTCGGGGGCCTGGTAGGCGGGGGTGCAGGGGGAGCCGCCCGGACCGGTCAGGGTGGTGGCACCGGGCAGGTGGGCGATCCCGAAGTCCGTCAGCACGACCCGCTCGCCCTCGAGTAGGACGTTGCCGGGCTTGACGTCCCGGTGGATCACACCGATCTCATGCGCGGCGCTCAGGGCCTCCAGCACCGCCAGGCAGATCCGCGCGGCCTCCGCGACGGGCAGCCGGCCGTGCTCCTTGAGCAGGGAATCCAAGGAGCGGCCCCGGACCAGCTCCATCACGATCACCGGGGCGCCGTGCCAGAGGACGGTGTCCCAGATGGTGATGACGTTCGGGTGATTCCGCAGCTGGGCCATCGTCTTGGCCTCGCGCTTGGCCCAGGCGAGGTAAGCCTCGGCCGTGGCCGGGTCGGCGGGCACGGTCACCGTCTTCAGAGCGACCTCGCAGTCCAGGCTCTCGTCCCAGCCGCGCCAGACCTCGCCCATGCCGCCGCCGCCGAGGCGCTCCAGTTTGCGGTAGCGGCCGACTATCAGTTCCCCCTGAATGTCTGTCACCGAAGCACGATACCGGCCCGAACCGACGACGGGGAGGGGCGACCGGAAACTCCGGTCGCCCCTCCCCGCTACGGCAGTTGAGGCGTCAGTGCCCGCCCTTGAGGTTCAGCACGACCACGCCGACGATCACCAGCGCGAGGCCCAGGTACTGGACCCGGCCCAGGTGTTCGCCGAAGGCGACCACGCCGATCCCGGCCACCGCGGCCGTCCCGGCGCCCGACCAGACGGCGTAGGCGACGGAGACCGGGATGTGCTTCAGCGCACGGCCGAGCAGCAGGAAGGACAGCACGTAGCCGATCCCCACCCCCAGGCTGGGCCACAGGCGCGTGAACCCCTCGGTGAGCTTGAGGCAGCTGGTGGCGCAGACCTCGCTGACGATGGCGAGGGCGAGCAGCAGGTACGGCATGCCGGGATCAACCCACCGGTGCCGCGCTGAGCTTCCCGAGCAGCGCGAGGTCGGCCTGTTCCAGGCTGGTGAGCAGCGTGATCCGGTCACCCTCCGGCATGGCGACGGGCGTGGACGGCACGGCGAGCACCGCGCAGCCGGCCGCGACGGCGGAGGTGACGCCGGTCGGGGTGTCCTCGACGGCGAGGCAGACGGCGGGCTCCAGGCCCAGGCGCTCGGCGGCGGCGAGGTACGGGTCCGGCGCGGGCTTCGTCCGTACGGTGTCCTCGGCGGCCAGGGTGACGGCGAACCAGTCGCGGCCCAGGGTGGAGAGCACGAGGTCGACGACCCGGCGGGGCGAGGCGGAGACGAGGGCGGTGGGCACCCCGGCCTCGCGCAGCGCGGTGAGCAGCGCGAGGGCGCCGGGGCGCGGGACCGTCTCGGCGGCGACCTTGCCGGCGAAGGACTCGCCCAGGCGGTGGGCGAGTTCGGCCTCCGGCAGGTCGGTGCCGCTGACCCGGTGCAGGTGGGCGGCGGTGTGTTCGACGGCCTGGCCGAGGACCTCGGGGGCGTCGGCGTCGGTCAGCGGGTGGCGCAGCTCCTCGGCGAGCTCGGCGGCGGCCTGCCACCAGAGCTGCTCGGTGTCGACCAGGGTGCCGTCCATGTCGAAGAGGACGGCGGCGGGGAGCGGGCTGGTCACGTCGTCGGGACGGGGGGATTCAGGCATGGCGGTACCTTCGGGTGGTTCAGGAGAGGGTTCAGGATCACACAGCGCTGGGCCGGCGGTCCACCAGCACCGGGCGCTCCGGCAGGGTGAGCGCGGCCCGCGCGCCGGCCGGGAGGGCGGCGGAGGCCTCGGTGGGCAGGTCGGCCTTGACCTCGGTGCCGTCGTCCAGGCGGACGGTGAGGCGGGTGACGGCGCCCAGGAAGGAGGCGTTGACGACCAGCGCCGGGCCGTCCTCGGCGGGGGCCAGGAGGACGTTCTCCGGGCGGACCAGCACGTGGAGCTCGCCGTCGGCCGGGATCTCGCCGTCCACCGCGTGGCGGCGGCCGAGGACCTCGACGCCCTCCGAGGTGCGGGTGCAGGGGATGCGGCTCATGGTGCCGACGAACTCGGCGACGAAGGCGGTGGCCGGGCGGCCGTACAGCTCGGACGGCGTGGCGCACTGCTCCAGCCGGCCCGCGCGCAGCACGGCGACGCGGTCGGCCATCGACAGTGCCTCCTCCTGGTCGTGGGTGACGAACAGGGTGGTGATCCCCAGCTCCTGCTGGAGGCGGCGGATCTCCTCGCGCAGCTGGAGGCGGACCTTGGCGTCCAGCGCGGACAGCGGCTCGTCGAGCAGCAGCACGCGCGGCTGCAGGGCGAGGGCGCGGGCGAGCGCGATGCGCTGCTGCTGGCCGCCGGACATCTGGTGCGGGAAGGCCTCGGCGCGGTGCGGCAGGCCGACCAGCTCCAGCAGCTCCTGGGCGCGCTTGCGGCGCTCGGCCTTGCCGGTGCCGCGCATCCGCAGGCCGAAGCCGACGTTGTCGAGGGCCGTCAGGTGCGGGAAGAGGCTGTACGACTGGAACACCATGCCCGCGTCGCGCTTGTGCGCCGGGATCGCGGTGATGTCCTTGCCGTCGACGAGCACCTCGCCCGAGTCGTGCGTCTCGAAGCCGGCGAGGATGCGCAGCGCGGTCGTCTTGCCGCAGCCGGACGGGCCGAGCAGGGCGAGCAGCTCGCCGGGGTTCACGGTCAGGTCGAGGCCGTCGAGGGCGGTGGTGGCGCCGAAGGAGCGGCGCAGGTCGCGGAACTCGACGGTGGCGCTGCCGGGGGCGAGCGAGACGCCGTTCGCGAGGGCGGTGGCCGTGGTCATGGGGAACAACTCCTGGAAGGCGGTGGGTGGTTCAGGACCGGTTCGGGGCCGGTTCAGGACCGCGAGGCCTTGCGGCCGCGGCCGGCGGCGGACATCAGCAGCAGGACGACCCAGACGATCAGCAGGCTGAGCATCGAGACCGCGACGGACATCTGGCCGTCGCTCTTGCCGTTGGAGTTGATCCACACCGAGAAGGGGGCGAAGCCGAGGATGGAGGCGGTGGTGAACTCGCCGAGCACCAGGGCGACGGTGAGCACGGCCGCGTTCAGCAGCGCGCTGCGCAGGTTGGGCAGCACGACGGTGAACACGGCGCGCAGCCAGCCGGCGCCGCAGTTGCGGGCCGCCTCGACCAGGGTGACCACGTCCACGCCGCGCAGGCCCGCGTCGATCGCCCGGTAGGCGAAGGGCAGCGCCATCAGCACGTACGCGATGATCAGGACGATCGGGAAGTCCGGGTCCTGGATGGCGACGATGGTCTGGAAGAACGGGGTGTCCTGGAGGTAGTCCGGGCCCCAGCGCAGCACGCCGATGATGCCGGTGGTGAGCGCGACGACGGGGACGACCAGCGGCATCGAGCACATCACCTCGATCACCGGGCGCAGCTTGGGGGAGCCGAGCCGGGCGGCGAGCACCGCCGGGACCAGCAGGAGCAGCAGCACCGCGACGGTGACGGCGGCCAGTTCGAGGCTGAGCACCAGGCTGTCGGTGAAGCCGGGGGCGTTCACCAGCTCGGTGTAGGCGCGGAAGGTGGTGCTGCCCTTGCCGTCGTCGATGCTGAACCAGAGCGAGGCGGCCATCGGCACCGCGAAGTAGATCCCGCAGATCAGCAGGACGAGGCCGCGGCCGAAACGGATGCGATTGATCAGGCGAGCCACTTGGCACTCCGGCGCTGAAGGGGCAGGTACACGGCCATCACCAGGCAGGCGACCACGATCATGTCGAGGCCGAGTGCGAGGGCGAGGTTGCCCTGGCCGACCAGGACGTTGCCGGACAGCGCGTCGCCGATCTGCATCGAGATCAGCGGCACCGAACTGCCCACCATGGCCTCGGCGGTGGCGTACGCGGCGAAGGAGGCGCCGAACAGGAGGACGAAGCCGCCGAGCAGCGAGGGCAGCAGGACGGGCAGCGCGACGTGGCGCCAGTACTGCACCGCGGTGGCGCCGTTGTTGGAGGCCGCCTCGCGCCACTGGGACTTGAGGCCCTCCAGCGCCGGGGTGATGGTGATGACCATCAGCGGCACCAGGAAGTAGAGGTAGACCACCGAGAGGCCGGAGAAGGTGTAGAGGTTCCAGCCGTGCTTGGTGAGGCCGAGGCGCTTGGTGACCTCGCCGGAGTTGCCGAGGGTGGCGACGAACATGAACGCCAGCGGGACGCCGCCGAAGTTGGCGAGCACGCCGGAGGCGGACATCACGGCCTCGCGGAACATCCGGAAGCGGGAGGTCGCCACCGCCTGGGCGAGCGGCAGGCCGACGATCGTGGAGATCAGCGCCGTCAGCAGCGACAGCTTCACGCTGCCCCACATGGCCGTCCAGTAGGCGCCCTGGAGGGAGGAGGTGAGGTTGTCGGTGGTGAACGTGCCGCCGCCGTCGGGGGCGTCGGAGGAGGTGGTGAACGCGCCGATGGCGATCGCGACGGCGGGGAGCCCGAAGCCGATCGCGAAGAAGAGGATCAGGGGGAGCGCGCCGAGCCAGGCGCGGCTGCCGCCGGAGCGGCGACGGCCGGGGCGGGGGGCCTTGGCGGTGCGGGCCGAGGCCGTGCTGGGGGCTGCGGGGCCGGGGGCACCCCCGCCGCTCTGGGCGGCGGGGGTGCTGGCCGGCACCGGGGTGGGAGCCGTGGTCATCTCAGGTCAGCCCGCGATCGCCTTGGCCCAGTTCTCCGTCACGACCTTCTTGGTCGCCGTCGTCTGGTCGTCGGTGGGGAAGGTGGTGAAGGGCTTCTCGACGACCGGCAGCTTGGCGGCGAGGGCCGCGTCCAGGGTGCCGGCGGCCTTCATGGAGTCGAACAGCGCCGGGTTGGCGAAGCCGCCCAGGAAGCCGTTCTGGCCCTCCGCGCTGTAGAGGTACTCCTCCCACAGGCGGGCGGCGGCCGGGTGCGGCGCGTCCTTGTTGATGGCCTGGTTGTAGAAGTTGGCGAAGACGCCGTCGGTCGGGACGGCGACCTGCCAGTCGATGCCCTTCTCCTTGAACTTCTCGGCGTAGCCGGCGTTCAGGTAGGACCAGTCGACGGTGATCGGGGTCTCGCCCTTCTCGATGGTCGCCGGGGTGACCTCGACCGGGTTGAAGTTGCCGGCCTGCTTCAGCTTGCCGAAGAAGTCGATGCCGGGCTGGATGTTGTCCAGCGAGCCGCCGTTGGCCAGGGCGGCGGCCATGACGGCGCAGTACGCGGCGTTGGCCTTGGTCGGGTTGCCGTTGAGGGCGACCATGCCCTTGTACTCGGGCTTGAGCAGGTCGGCGAAGGTCTTCGGGCAGGTGCCGACCTTCTTGGCGTCGCAGGCGATCGAGACGTAGCCGCCGTAGTCGTTGTAGCGCAGACCCTCGGGGTCCTTCATGGTGGCCGGGATCTTGTCGAAGTCGGCGACCTTGTACGGGGCGAACAGGCCCTGCTTGGCACCGGAGGTGGCGAACGCGGCGCCCAGGTCGACGACGTCGGGGGCGCGGTCCTGGCCCTTGCGGGACGTGATCGCGTTGATCTCGTCCTGGCTCGAGCCGTCGGGGTTCTCGTCCTCGATCTCGATGCCGTACTTGGCCTTGAAGTTGTCCATCAGCTTGCCGTAGTTGGCCCAGTCGCGGGGCAGCGTGATGACGTGCAGCTTCCCCTCCTTCTTGGCCGCGGCGACGAGGCCGTCCATGCCGCCGAAGTCGGCGACGGAGGTGGCGGTCTTCGGGTTCTTGCCGCCCGAGACGTCGTTGCCACCGGCCTTGGTGGAGGAGGAGCCGGCGGAACCGCAGGCGGTGAGCGAGAGTGCGGCGGCGGTCAGGACGGCCGCGAGGGCGGCGGTACGGGCGCGGTGCACGGACACGGGTTCAGTCTCCTGAGAAGGGGGAACTGGGAGCGGGTGTCTTGATCGGGGGATCACTGCGAGTGGCGGCGGTTCGGAGCCGTCCGAGTTGACTAGCCAACTTCGCTGACGGAGGTAAGTAACCCGGAGTCCGGTGACGGGAAGGTGAACGGACGGCCCAGAACCGGGGTCGGCTGCGGGAACGGTGGAATCCGGCCATCGGAGCCTGAACCGTTCGGTGCGATGCTTCGAAAGCGCAGCGGGATATGGTCGGGCAGTCCGCGCCGGTAGAGCTGCGCAGGACACCGCCCCAGGAGGGACATTGACTGACGTGGCACTTGAGTCCGAGCGCCCGGCCAAGGCGGCCGACGGGAGCGGCGGCGCGCTCTACCGGAAGGTCGCCGCCGACCTGCGCGAGGCCATCACCACCGGGGCGTACGGCGAGGCCGGCCGGCTCCCGGCCGAGGGCGCGCTCGCGGAGCGGTACGGGGTCTCGCGCGGCACCGTGCGCCAGGCGCTGGCCGTGCTGCGCTCGGACGGGCTGGTCACCTCGCGGCGCGGCACCCGGCGGGTCGTCCTCGGCGGCGCGCGGGTGCAGAGCTTCTCCGAACTGCTCAGCTTCACCCACTGGGCGTACTCCCGGGGCGAGGAGCCCGGCGGCATCCTCGACTCGCTGGTGCGCCGCCCGGCCGACGCGGCCGAGCGCGAGCAACTGCGCCTGGAGCCGGGCGCGGAGGTGTACGTGACCGTGCGGCTGCGCACCCTCTCGGGGGTGCCGGTGATGGTCGAGCGGACGATCTACCCGCCGAGGGTCGGCGAGATCGTCGCGGAGCTGCCGGCGGACGTGGTCTCGCACACCGAAGTCCTGCGCGAGCACGGCATCCTGTTCACCGACGCCGACCACACGATCGACGTCGTCACCGCCAACGCGGTGGACGCCCGGCTGCTCGGCTGCCGCCGGGGCGGGCCGCTGCTGCGCGAGCGGCGGCGCACGACGGACCCGACCGGCACGCCGGTGGAGTGGTCCCAGGACCGGTACCTGCCGGGGACGGTGGCGTTCAGCGTGCACAACTCGCTGGCCACGTCGGCGCTTTCGCGGCACGCGCGGGACGGGGACTGAAGTCCGTTCAGCCCCCGCCCCTTCGGCGCGGTCCCCTCAGCGCATGAGGGCGGCGAGCATCGGGCGGTAGTGGTCGAATCCGGGGGTCCGGGCCCCGGAGGTCTTCGCCTGCTCGTCCCAGCGGCGGACGGCCACCGCGTCGGCGGCGCCCGGGAGTCGGGCGAACGCGGCGGCCTCGTCCGGTCCCATCGGCCCGCCCTGCACCTGGAGGGTGTACTCGGAGGCCTCGGAGAGCCGCTCGCGGTAGCCCGGCTCGACGGCGCACAGGTAGCGCTTGGCGGCGACGTGCAGCCGTACGGGCTCGGTGACCTCCGGGCCGAACCAGGCGGCCAGCCAGTCGGCGCCGGTGTCGCTGTGGCGGTTGTCCTGGCCCTCCATCAGGTCGCGTCCGTGCAGGGCTCCCTGGAAGTGACCCACGTCGTGGAGCAGGGCTGCGGCGATCAAGTGCGGTGCCGCTCCGGCCTGTTCGGCGGCAGCGGCGGCCTGGAGCATGTGCTCGGCCATCGTCACCTCCTCGCCCAGGTACTCCCCGGCGCCCTCGCCCGCGAACAGCTCGGCGATCGCGTCCAGGGCGGCCGTGCGGCGGTGCAGCACGGCGAGGGTGGAGGCGAGGGAGTCGAGGTCCGCGTAGCAGCCCTGGAGGTGGCGGCGGCCGTCCTGCTCGAAGGCCGTCCGGGCGTGCAGCAGGCGGGTGTTGTCGAAGATCAGGCAGTCGCCCGGGTCGAGGCGGAAGGTCAGCTGGAGCTCGGGGCGCAGGGTGACGGCGGCGAAGCGGCGGTAGGCGGCGTAGAAGGCGTCGAGGTCGCCGCCCCTGAGCGTCCCGATGGAGCGGTTGTTGAACCGGACCTCGCGGATGCGGCCCAGGGCGTCCACCTCGATCAGCGGGCGGTCGGCGCGCAGTTCGGTGCGGCGGTCGCGGAAGACGAACGGGACGGGCGTGCGGGTGAGGACGGCGAAGTCCTCGGGGTGCTCCTCGCGCAGGATCGAGGCGGCCTTGAAGCCGTCCACCAGGCCCGAGTCGCCGCCGGTCGCCGAGTTCTCCAGGCAGTGCAGCAGCTGGAGGGTGGGGACGGGGTCGCGGTAGGGGTTGTCGGTGTGCGGGGCGATGGCGACGCTGGTGAAGGCCAGGTTGTTCGGGTCCGGCTCGACGCGGACGTCGAAGAGATCGCCGTAGTTGGTGACGCGCACGTACCCGAACGTCCCTGCCACGGTGAGGACTTCGCGCTCACGCACCGGCACCCCGCGCAGCAGGGCGAAGCCGCTGCGGCGCACGGCGGCCAGGACGGCGGCCTGCTCGGAGGGGTCGGCCAGGTAGTCGGACCAGCCGGCCTCGGGCAGGCCCCGGGCGAAGTCGGCGGCCGTCCACAGGCGCTTGCCCTCCTCCGTACGGCCGTCGTCCCCGCCCTCCTCGGCCAGCCGGGCCAGCGGGTAGCGGGAGCGGTGGCCGTCGGACCAGAGGACCTCCAGGTTGCCGCCGACCTCGGCGCTCGCGGCCACGGCGAGGTCGCCCGGCAGGTCGTTGATCTGGAACAGCTTCTGCCCGGTGCGCGGGTCCCGGCACTCGGCGCAGGGGCAGTTGTCGCGCAGCCAGTACGGGGGCAGCTCGGTCATGGCGGTTCTCCTCCACGTGGGGTGGGGTCGTGGGGGAGTTGTATAGCCAACTTGGCCCCCCTCTGCCCCGGAGCCTGCCTGGCCGCGGTGAGGTTCGCGTGCCGGGCGGATGAACACCCGGGGAACTGTCCCCGGTCGGGTGGCCGAAAACCGTTGCGTGCCACGCGCCGCACCGCGGGCGGACAGCGCCGCGCCCCGCCGGGCGGGTGGCTCGGCGGGGCGCGGGGTGGCGTCGGCGGGTCAGCGGGTGGCGGTGGTGGCGGGCGGGGTGCCCGTGCCGGTGGTGGCGTTGGGGTCGGGCTTGGGGGCGTCGGGGATGTCCGCCATCGGGAGGGACTGCATGGGCGCGCCGCGCAGGGCCTCGTTCATGGCGTCGCCCCAGATCGGCCCGGGGCCGTTGTAGCCGAACACCTCGTCGTAGCGCTTTCCGTTGATCGTGATGTCGCGCATCTCGACCCCTCCGGCGGGGCCGCCGAGCCAGACGGAGGTGGCGAGTTGGGGGGTGTAGCCACTGAACCAGGCGGCCCGCTTGTGGTCGGAGGTGCCGGTCTTGCCGGCGATCTGCCGGTTGCCGTCCATCTTGATCGAGGCGCCGGTGCCGTCCACGGTCACGCCGTTGAGGATGGTGTTGATGGCCCGTGCCGTGTCCTCGGAGAACGCCTTGTCGCACTGGGCGGCCGGGATCGGTACGTCCTTGCCGTCCACGGTGGTGATCCGGCTGAGGGCGAGCGGGGTGCAGTGGGTGCCGTTGGCGGCGAAGGTCGCGTAGACGTTCGCCATGGTCAGCGGGCTCATCTCCTGGGTGCCCAGGCCTATCGAGGGCACCTCTTCCAGGGGCTTGCCGCTGGCCTTGGTGGTGATGCCGAACTTGTTGACCATCTGCTTGACCGCGCAGAGGCCGATCTCCTTCTCCATCTGCACGAAGTAGGTGTTGATCGACTTCGCCATGGCCTCCTTGAGCTGGTACGGGCCCTTCTCGCTCGCCGACTCGTTGGGCACCACGGCCTTGGGCCGGGCGTCGTTGCGCCAGGTGCCTTCGCAGGTCTTCATGTTCGGGTACTCGAGCTTGTTCGGGGCGTCGTACTGCTGGGTGGGCGGCAGGCCCGCCTCCAGGGCCGCGGCCGCGACGATCGGCTTGAAGTTGGAGCCGGGCTGGAAGCCGTTGCCGCCGCCCATCGCCGCATCGACGTTGAGGTTCACCACGGTCTGGTTCTTGGTCCCGTCCAGGCCGTACGGGCGGGTCTGGGCCATCGCGAGGATCTTGCCGGTGCCGGGCTCGATCATGGTCGCGGCGGCGGAGACGGTGTCGGTGACCTTCACGTCGCCGCTGACCGCGCTCTGGGCGGCGGCCTGCTTGTCCGGGTCCAGCGTGGTGTAGATGTTCAGGCCGCCGGTGTTCCAGAGCTTCGCGCGCTCCTCGGCGGTCTTGCCGAAGACCGGGTCCTGCTTGACCACGTGGCGCACGTAGTCGCAGAAGAAGCCCATGCCGGGCTTGGCGGTGATGCAGCCGTTCTGCGGCTCCTTGTACCTGAGGCCCAGCGGGGCCGCCTTGGCCTCCTTCGCCTGGTCGGCGGTGATGTGCTTGTTCTCCAGCATCTTGTCGATCACCGTGTCGCGGCGCTTCTGCGCGGCGGTCGGGTGCAGCTTCGGGTCGTACTGGGACGGGTTCTGCACCAGTCCGGCCAGGGTGGCGGCCTCGGCGACGGTGAGGTCCTTGTTGTCCTTGCTGAAGTAGCGCTGGGAGGCGGCCTGGACGCCGTAGGCGCCGTTCCCGTAGTAGGTGATGTTGAGGTAGTTGGTGAGGATCTGGTCCTTGGGCAGGTCCTTGTCCAGCTTGATCGCGATCTTGAGTTCCTGGATCTTGCGGCCGAGGGTCTTGCGCTGGGCCTCCGCCACGGCTTCCTTGTCGTCCCCGGCGTTCTCCACGTTGACGTTCTTCACGTACTGCTGGGTCAGGGTGGAGGCGCCCTGCGAGTTGGTGCCGCTCTCCGCGTTCTTGCCGAGAGCGCGCAGGATGCCCTTGAGGTCGATGGCGCCGTGCTCGTAGAAGCGGGCGTCCTCGATGTCGACCTGGGCGTGCCGCATCAGGGGCGACATCTGGTCGGCGGTGAGGATCGTGCGGTCCCGTGCGTAGACCTTGGCGATCTGCCCGCCCTTGGCGTCGAAGATCTGGGTGGCCTGGGTGAGCGGCGGGGTCTTGAAGTCCCCGGAGATGTCGTCGAAGCTCTCCGCCGTGCGCTTGGCCGTCAGCCCCACGCCGCCGATGAGGGGCAGGGACATGCCGGCCAGCAGCACCCCGGACACGACGCTCGTGCTCAGGAAGACCAGGCCGAAGCGGGCCAGCCGCAGCGGCCCGGTGCGGGGCCGGCGGGGGCTCTCGTCGTCCGGGCTCTCGTCGTCCGCGGGGTTCGATATGGGGAGTTGATGTGATTCCACATCATGTCGACGTCACAAGTGTGGAGAAGGGTTGCGTGCGGACGGCCGGGCGGGGCGGTATGGGCGGAATATCCGGTCCTGCGCCCCGCCCGGCCCGGGATCACGCGCTCGCGGTGGCCGCCCAGGCCGCCTCGGCGGCGGCCAGGGCGGGAGCGGCCTCGGCGGAGGTGGCGTCGGCGAGGCCGGTCAGGCAGGCGCGGACGGTGTCGAGGGCGGCCGCCGGGCCGTAGTGGTTGACGCGGAGCATGGTCGCGGACAGGGCGCCGCCGCCCGGCTGCACGGGCAGGGACGGGTCCAGGCGGGACACGAGGGCGGTGGCCGGGAGGCCCTCCGGGGTGCGCAGGGTGGTGGCGACGGGCGCGGCGTGGGCGTCCTCGTGGACGTACGGGCTGAGCGTGCCGAGGGCGCGCACCCCGGCGCGGGTGGCGGCGGAGGCGGCGCGGTGGCGGGCGATCACGGCCGGCAGGCCGTCCGTGGCGATGCGGTCCAGGCAGGCGCCGAGGGCCAGCATCTCCAACTGGGCCGGGGCGTGCGGGAGTACGGCGCGGCCGGCGTCCGTCCAGCGCTCCTTCCAGTCGAGGAGGGAGAGGTAGGAGCGGCGCGGGGCGGCCGGGTTGGCGGCGATCCGCTCCCAGGCGCGCTGCGAGACGGAGACGGCGGAGACACCGGCCGGGCCGCCCATGGCCTTCTGGCCGCCGATGACGCACAGGTCGACGCCCCACGCGTCGGTGAGCAGCGGCTCGGCGGCGACGGAGGCGACGGCGTCGAGCATCAGCAGGGCGCCGTGCTCGCGCACGACGGCGCCGATCTCGGCGACGGGGTTGGTGTTGCCGGTGGCGGCCTCGGCGTGGACGAGGGAGACGAAGTCGATCGCCGGGTTCGCCTCCAGGGCCTCGGCGACCTGCTCGGCGGTGACCGCCCCGTCGAAGGGCGCCGCGAGGTCGACGACGTTCGCGCCGCAGGAGCGCAGCCAGTTGCCGAAGGTCTGCCCGTACGGGCCGGTGACGATGTTGAGCGCGGTGGAGCCCGGGTGCGCGGCGCCGCGGATCGCCGCCTCCAGGGGGAGCAGCGCCTCGCCCTGGGTGACGATGACGTCGGCCTCGGTGTGCAGCAGGGAGGCGACCTTGTCCTCGATCGCCGCGAACTCGGCGGCGCTGAGCGGGGGGAGGTCGAGGAAGGGGCTCACGGGGCTACGGCCTTTCGTCTGGGGCTTCGGGCGGGTTCGCGGATGGTCGGGGGAGCTGCCGGAAACGAGTCTGCCGCACTTTCACTGCTTACCGGGAACCGGCGGCACGCCCTAGAGTGCGGCCATGAGCGATGCGGTGCTGCACGTGCGGGGTCGGGTGCTGGTCGGGCCGGAGGACGTCCGGGACGAGCTGTGGGTGGTCGACGGCCGGGTGAGCTTCACGCGCCCGCCCACCGCCGGGGACGTCCGGACGGTGAGCGGCTGGGTGCTGCCCGGCCTGGTGGACGCGCACTGCCACGTCGGCCTGGACGCGCACGGCGCCGTCGACGCCGCGACCAGCGAGAAGCAGGCCCTCACCGACCGCGACGCCGGCACCCTGCTCATCCGCGACGCCGGCTCGGCCGCCGACACCCGCTGGATCGACGAGCGCGAGGACCTGCCCCGGATCATCCGCGCCGGGAGGCACATCGCCCGCACCCGCCGCTACATCCGCAACTACGCGCACGAGATCGAGCCGGGCGACCTCGCCGCGTACGTCCGGGCCGAGGCGCGGCGCGGGGACGGCTGGGTCAAGCTCGTCGGCGACTGGATCGACCGCGAGCGCGGGGACCTCGCCGCCTGCTGGCCCGGGGACGCGCTGGCCGAGGCGATCGCTGCGGCGCACGAGGAGGGCGCGAGGGTCACCGCGCACTGCTTCGCGGCCGAGTCCCTGCCGGACCTGCTGGCGGCGGGGATCGACTGCGTCGAACACGCCACCGGGCTGACGGAGGAGCTGATCCCGGTCTTCGCGGAGCGCGGGGTCGCCATCGTGCCGACGCTGGTCAACATCGCCACCTTCCCCTCCCTCGCGGCGGGCGGGGAGGCCAGGTTCCCGGCCTGGGCGGCGCACATGCGGCGGCTGCACGAGCGCCGCTACGACACGGTGGGCGCCGCGAACGACGCGGGCGTGCCGATCTTCGTCGGGACGGACGCGGGCGGCTCGCTCGCGCACGGGCTGGTCGCGGAGGAGGTGGCGGAGCTGGTGCGGGCGGGGCTGAGCCCGGCGCAGGCGCTGTCGGCGGCGAGTTGGGGCGCGCGGGCGTGGCTGGGGCGGCCGGGCCTGGAGGAGGGGGCGCCGGCGGACTTCGTGGTCTACGGGCAGGACCCGCGGGCGGACGTACGGGTGCTGGCCGGCCCGGAGCTGGTGGTGCTGAGGGGGCGGGTGGTGGGGTGACGGCCGTCCACTCCCTGGACGTGATCATCTGCTGAACGCCCTGTCGGCGTAGGCCGATAGGGTGAGAACCATGGCACCGCGTCCACTGAATGAGATCGTCGAGCCCGGTTGGGCCACCGCCCTGGAGCCCGTCGCCGGGCGGATCGCCGCGATGGGCGATTTCCTGCGCGCCGAGCTCGCCGCCGGCCGTACGTACCTGCCGTCCGGCCCGAACGTCCTGCGGGCGTTCCAGCAGCCCCTCGCCGATGTGCGGGTGCTGATCGTCGGGCAGGACCCGTACCCGACCCCCGGCCACGCCGTCGGGCTGAGCTTCTCGGTCGCGCCCGAGGTGCGGCCGATCCCGGCGAGCCTGATCAACATCTACCAGGAGTACGGCAACGACCTGGGCCTGCCGCAGCCGTCCAACGGGGACCTCACCCCGTGGACGAAGCAGGGCGTGCTGCTGCTCAACCGGTCGCTGACCACCGCGCCGCGCAACTCCAACGCGCACAAGGGCAAGGGCTGGGAGGAGGTCACCGAGCAGGCGATCCGGGCGCTGGTGGCGCGCGGCGGTCCGATGGTGGCGATCCTGTGGGGGCGGGACGCCCGCAACCTGCGGCCGCTGCTCGGGGAGGTGCCGGCGATCGAGTCCCCGCACCCGAGCCCGTACTCGGCGAACAGCGGGTTCTTCGGCTCGCGGCCGTTCAGCCGGGCGAACGAGCTGCTGGTGCGGCAGGGGGCGCAGCCGGTGGACTGGCGGCTGCCGTAGTCGTCGCTCGGTCGTCACGTAGCAGATCGATGTCAGCACAGAGCGTCAATCTCACTCCAAAGGGTGAAATGACGTTCTGTGTGACTCATGTGACGGATCGTTTGAGAAGACTGGCGGCTCACCGTTTCACCCGTTGTGTGTGGGGGTACCGCCATGTCTTCTCGCCGAATCGTTTCCGCAGCAGCCGCCACGGTCGTGTGTGCGCTGCTCACCGCTCCGCCCGCGCAGGCGGACCCTGCGCCCGCCCCCGCTGCGGGCAAGGCGCGGGCCGTCACCGCCGAACTCGCCCTGGACGTCAAGCTGTTGAACAACGCGGTGGACGTCCCCGTGAACATCGCGCTCAACAAGGTCGAGTCCCCGGCGCAGCGCGACGGTTCGGTGCTGACGGCGGCGGTCAACGGCGTCGACCAGCAGCGCCCTGTCACCCTGGTCAAGGCGGACATAGGCAAGTCCGTCACCCGGGTCGACGAGAAGGGCGCCGTCGCCTCCGTCAAGCTCGTCAACGCCGACGTCAACGCCCCCGGCCTCACCGCCACCGCCCTGCTCGGTGTGGAGGCGATGAGCGCCGAGGCCACCTGCCCGGTGGACGGGCAGCCGACCGCGAACGTCGTCGCGCCCGCGAAGCTCACCGTGCTGGGCAAGTCCGTCACCCTCGGCCTGTACGGGCCGACGAAGGTGGACGTCCCGGCGGTCGGCAGCGTCTCGGTGGAGTTCTCGAAGAAGAGCACCACCACGACCACGGCCGCCGCCTCCGCGCTGGAGGTGCACGTGGAGGTGAACCCGCTGAACCTGAACGTCGCCAAGGTCACCGGCACCGTCACCGTCGCCTCGGTGAGCTGCGAGAAGCCGGGCGGGCCGTCGGTGACGCCGTCCGTCGTGCCCTCCGGCACCCCGAGCGCGCAGCCGGCCGCCGATGTGACGACGGCCGCGCGGGCCGCCTCGGCCTCGGCCGCCCCCGAGCGCCTCGCGACCACCGGCGGCAGCGGCGCCACCGCCCCCCTGGCCGCCGGTGCGGCCGCCCTGGTCGCGGGCGGTGCGGCCGCCCTGTGGGCCACCCGGCGGCGCCGGGGCCGCCACTAGGCACCCGACGGTGGGGGAGTGCCAGGCCCGGCACTCCCTCACCGTGACGGTGCCACTGCGGACGGTTGGTTCACCTGCGCGTTACACGAGGGGAACAACCGGGAAACGGCGGCTTGCGACGCTACGCGGGCACCCACCACCCAGCAACGCGAGGGACACGCCGTGGCAATCAAGGCCGAGTACATCTGGATCGACGGCACCAAGCCGACCGCGAAGCTCCGTTCCAAGACTCGCGTCCTTCCCAACGCCGACAAGATCCCGACCTGGGGCTTCGACGGTTCCTCGACCAACCAGGCCGAGGGCCACGCCTCGGACCGCGTGCTGGAGCCGGTGAAGGTCGTCAAGGACCCGATCCGCGGTGGCGACAACATCCTCGTCCTGTGCGAGGTCCTGGAGACCAACGGCACCCCGCACGAGTCCAACACCCGCGCCCTGCTGCGCGAGGTCGAGGAGAAGTACACCGCGCAGGAGTCGATCTTCGGCATCGAGCAGGAGTACACCTTCTTCAAGGGCTCCCGCCCGCTCGGCTTCCCCGAGGGCGGCTACCCGGCCCCGCAGGGCGGCTACTACTGCGGCGTCGGCGCCGAGGAGGTCTTCGGCCGCGAGATCGTCGAGCTGCACCTGGACCGCTGCATCGACGCCGGCCTGGCGATCTGCGGCATCAACGCCGAGGTCATGCCCGGCCAGTGGGAGTTCCAGATCGGCCCGGTCGACGCCCTGACCGTCTCCGACGACCTGTGGATCGCCCGCTACCTGCTCTACCGCACCGCCGAGGAGTTCGGCATCGACGCCACCCTCGACGCCAAGCCGGTCCGCGGCGACTGGAACGGCGCGGGTGCGCACACCAACTTCTCCACCAAGGCGATGCGCGAGGGCTACGACGCCATCATCACCGCCTGCGAGTCGCTCGGCGCCTCCCAGGAGATCGTCCTGGAGCACGTCAACCAGTACGGTGACGACATCCAGTCCCGCCTGACCGGCAAGCACGAGACCGCCCCGTGGAACGTCTACAGCTACGGCGTCTCCAACCGCGGCGCCTCCGTCCGCATCCCGTGGCAGGTCGAGGTGGACCAGAAGGGCTACATCGAGGACCGCCGCCCGAACGCGAACGTCGACCCGTACGTCGTCACCCGCCTCATGATCAACACCTGCTGCGCGGCGCTGGAGAAGGCCGGCCAGGTCTGATCCGCCCCCGCATCGCCGTCCCGCAGGCCCCTCCCCGCTCGGGGAGGGGCCTGCGGGCGTTCGGTCGCGGGGCGTTCGGTCGCGGGGCGATTGTTACGGGCGTTTGTCGGCTCGCCCGTTTCTCTTGAGGGCCGGTGGAGCGCGAACGGATAATCGGGTACCCGACCGCAGGAGCGCGACCATGTCCCTGGTGTTCCACTGGTTCCTCCCGACCAACGGCGACAGCCGGCAGATCGTCGGGGGCGGGCACGGGTCGACGCCGGGGACGGCGGGGGCGCACCGGCCACCGGAGCTGGGCTACCTGGGCCAGGTCGCGCGCAGCGCCGAGCAGTTGGGCTTCGAGGGGGTGCTCACCCCGACCGGGGCCTGGTGCGAGGACGCCTGGCTGACCACCGCGATGCTCACGCAGGTGACGGAGCGGCTGAAGTACCTGGTGGCGTTCCGGCCCGGGCAGATCTCGCCGACGCTGGCCGCGCAGATGGCGGCCACGTACCAACGGCAGTCCGGCGGGCGGCTGTTGCTCAACGTGGTGACGGGCGGGGAGTCCGCCGAGCAGCGGGCGTACGGGGACTTCCTCGACAAGGAGGGCCGGTACGCGCGGACGGGGGAGTTCCTGGACGTGGTCGGGCGGCTGTGGGCGGGGGAGACGGTCGACCACCACGGGCCCCATCTGCGCGTCGAGGGCGCGCAGTTGAACCGGCTGCCCGACCCGGTGCCGACGGTGTACTTCGGCGGCTCCTCCCCGGCGGCCGGCGAGATCGCGGCCCGGCACGCCGACGTCTACCTGACCTGGGGCGAACCGCCCGCGCAGGTACGGGAGAAGGTGCGCTGGATCCGTGACCTCGCCGCCGCCCACGGGCGCAAGCCCCGGTTCGGTGTCCGGCTGCACGTGATCACCAGGGACACCGCCGCGCAGGCCTGGGCCGAGACCGAGCGGCTGCTCGCCGGGATGGACCCGGCCCGGGTGCGGGAGACCCAACGGGCCCTCGGCGAGAGCGAGTCGGAGGGCCAGCGGCGGATGCTCGCCCTGCACGGCGGCTCGGCGGAGCGGCTGGAGGTGTACCCCGGGCTGTGGGCCGGGATCGGGCTGCTGCGCGGCGGCGCCGGGACGGCGCTGGTGGGGAGCCACCGGGAGGTCGCCGACCTGATCGGCGAGTACCACGCGGCGGGGATCGACGAGTTCGTGCTCAGCGGCATGCCGCACCTGGAGGAGGCGTACTGGTTCGGGGAGGGCGTGCTGCCGCTGCTCGCCGCCCGGGGCATGTGGAACCGGCCGTGATCGGGTAAAACGCTGGCGGATCCCGCAGGGCCGCCGGACAATTCACGGCATGACGCAGCCCCTTCTCCTCATCGACGTGGACGGACCCCTCAACCCCTACGCCGCACCGGACACCCGCCGGCCCGAGGGGTACGAGACCCACCGGCTGCTCCCCGAGGGCTGGGTGACGCGCAACGCGCCGACGCCGCGCAATCAGGTGAAGCCGCTGCGGGTGTGGCTGAACCCCGCGCACGGGCCGGAGTTGCTCGCCCTGCCGTACGAACTCGTCTGGGCCACCACCTGGATGGAGGACGCGAACTCCCACATAGGCCCGCGCATCGGGCTGCCCGAACTCCCGTACATCACCTGGACGAACCTCTTCGGGGACGACCCGGACGGGCTGCACTGGAAGACCAGGGACCTGGTCGCCTGGGCGGACGGGCGCTCCTTCGTCTGGCTGGACGACGAGCTCGGCCCGCTGGACATCGAGTGGATCGCGGCCAACCACCCCGGCCCGGCCCTGCCGCTGTGGGTCGACCCCCGGACGGGCCTGCGGGAGCCGCACTTCGAGGCGCTGCGCGAGTGGGCGGAGGAGGACTGATGCGGGCCGGAACCATTGAGCGGCTGCGGCGCCACCCGGTGAAGTCGCTGCTCGGGGAGGACGTCCAGGAGTCGGCCGTGGACGGTCGGGGCCTGGCGGGCGACCGCGCGCGGGCGCTGCTCGACCTCACCACCGGCCGCATCGCCAGCGCCAAGCACCCCCGCCTCTGGGCGGGCCTGCTCGGCTACCGGGCGGCCGCCGCCCTCGGGGGCGAGGTGACGATCACCGGCCCGGACGGCCAACGGGTCGCCGACGACGCGGAGTTGTCCGAGGCGATCGGCCGCAAGGTCGCGCTGATCGACGAACGCCCGCCCGGCGCCGCCGTCGAACGGTCCGTTCCGGAGGAGGTCCTGGCGCAGGGAATCGACACCGAAGTCGACTTCACCGTCAACGAGTTGGGCCGCGCCGCCCCCGACGGCGGCTTCTTCGACTTCGCCCCGCTGCACCTGATCACCACCTCCACCCTGGAGGCCGTCGCCACCGAGGCGGAGCGCTACCGCCCCAACCTGGTGATCCGTACCGAGGGCGCCGGCTACGTCGAGAACGCCTGGGTGGGCCGCGAGGTGACGATCGGCCCGACCCTGCGCCTGCGCATCGTCGCCCCCAGCCCCCGCTGCGCCGTTCCCACCCTCCGCCACGGCGACCTCCCCCGCCACCCGGACGCCCTCCGAACCCCGGCCACCCACAACCGTCTCGTCCCCCTCGACGGCATGCCCGCGCTCCCCTGCGCCGGCGTCTACGCCACCGTCCTCACCCCGGGCCGCATCGCGGTCGGAGACGAGGTCGTGGTGGTCAACTGAGCACGGCGGCCAGGGCGTTGAGGAAGGCGTCGGTGGTCTCCTCGTCGCGGACGGCGATGCGGAGCCAGTCCTCACCGAGACCGGGGAAGGTGTCGCCGCGGCGGACGGCGTAGCCGCGGGTGCGCAGGCGGCGGCGGACGGCGGCGGCGTCGGGGAGGTGGATCAGGACGAAGGAGGCGGCGGGTTCGCCGTGGACCCGGACGGCCGGGAAGGCGGCGAGGCCCTTGAGGAGGTAGGCGCGCCGGAGGGTGAGTTCGGCGGCGGCCTGCTCCGCCTCGGCCAGGGCCTCCGGGGTGCTGCAGGCCTCGGCGGCGGTGAGGGCGGGGGTGGAGACCGGCCAGAGGGGCTGGGCGGCGGCGAGTTCGGCGATCAGGGGCGCGGGGCCGAGCGCGTAGCCGATGCGCAGGCCGGCGAGGCCCCAGGTCTTGGTGAGGCTGCGCAGCACGACGACCCGGCCGGGCAGGTCGCGTACGGAGGCCAGGGACTCGCGCTCGCCGGGGACGGTGTCCATGAACGCCTCGTCCACGACCAGGGTGCGCCCCGGGCGGGCGAGAGCGGCGACGGCCTCGGCGGGGTGCAGGACGGAGGTGGGGTTGGTCGGGTTGCCGAGCACGACCAGGTCGGCCTCCTCGGGGACGCCGCCGAGGCGGAAGCCGTCCCCCGGGGAGAGCAGCACCCGGTGCACCTGGTGCCCGGCGTCGCGCAGGGCCGCCTCCGGCTCCGTGAACTGTGGGTGAACGACCGTGATGTGACGAGCCGTCAGCACCCGTGCGAGCAGGACGAACGCCTCCGCCGCCCCCGAGGTGAGCAGCACCTCCTCCACCGGCCGCCCGTGCCGCGCGGCCACCGCGGCGCGCGCGGCCCGCTGGTCGGGGTAGGCGGCGAGGTCGCCGAGGGTGGCGGCGAGCCGGTCGCGCAGCCACTGCGGCGGGGTGCCGGTGCGCACGTTGACGGCGAGGTCGACCAGGCCGAGCCCGTCGGCGCGGACCTCGGCGTCGCCGTGGTGGCGCAGATCGGGTTCGGTGGTGGTCATGTGGTGCTCCTGGCTAGACGGTCGGGAGGCCCGGCACGTGGTGGAGGTCGTACGCCCCGGGCGGCACGGTGAGGCCGGAGCCGTCACCGAGGGCGACCAGGGCGACGGCGTGCCCGTGCGAGGCGAGGGTGGCGGCGGCCCCGGCGGGGTCGAGGAGGGCCCCGGCGCGGTCGGTGGCCGCGCCCGGCCAGTCCTTGGGCTCGCCCGGGTTGGTGCGGATCGCCCCCGGTGCGGGCAGGGCGACCCGCCGGGTGCCCGGCCGCAGCAGGGAGGCCACCGCCTCGACGGCCTCCGGTCGCCCCACCACGGCGGAGGCGCGCCGCAGTTCGGCCAGGGCGCGGGGCACCAGCAGGTCGTGCTCGCCCGGCCCGAGGCCGATCGTCGCCAGCCGTCCGCGCAGCGCCGCCCGGGCGATGGCGATCGTCGTCCCCGCCGACTTCCGCTTGGGGACGACGAGTTCGCCGACACCGGCGCTCGCCAGCGCGGCCGCCTCGGCCACGCTCGGGGTGCCCACGGCCGCGCCTACTCCCTCCGAGGGGTTGGGCACGGTGACGTCGGCCAGCAGCTCCGCCGGGTGCTCCTCCACGGGCACGTTGAGGCAGCGGGCGGCCCACCGCACGGCCGGGTGGCCGCCCTTGCCCTCGACGGTGGCGATCCAGCCGATCGCCCGCCGCAGGTAGCCGGTCTCCTCCAGGGTGGCCGTCAGCAGCCGCATCGCCTCGGCCGGGCCGGCGGCGCTGCTCGCGCCGATGCCGAGGACGAGGGTGCGGGGGACGACCAGCAGGTCCCCGTCCCCCGGGTCCTCCTGGTCGGTGACGCGCAGCACGGGGGCGTCCTCGGGCACGTCCGGCGAGGCGTTCGGGGGCGGCGGGTCCGTGGGCAGCGGGCCCGTCCCGTCGAGGACGGGCGTGGCGCCGAGTACGGCCTGCACCTCCCGGGCCAGTTCGGCGGCCCGGTCCCCGCCGGCGAGCCGGATCACCCAGCGGGCCCCCGGGTCCACGCAGAGCAGGTCCTTGCCGCGCAGGTCGCCGCCGAAGCCGTCCAGCAGCGACACGACCTGGCGGACGGAGCCGACGACCACCGTCTGCTCGAAGGACCCGAGGGCGTAGGCGAGCGCCTCCGGAGGCTGGAAGCAGTTGGTGTACCTGGCGTGCCGCACCACGCTGCTCTCCGGCCACGCGGCGTGCAGCACGTTGGCGAGGGTCCAGGCCGCTTCCCGGGGGAAGGAGATCACCGCGATCATCCGTGCAGACTCCCTCACTGACTCGCATGCCGAGAATGCCGAGAACGCCGAGAATGCCGAGAACCCCGTGCTCGGGCCCCCGAGATCCCACCACGCACGGACGGAAGGGGTCAATCGGGACCCGTGTGGACCCGTGTGGACCCGTGTGACGGGCACCGCCGTCGCGCGGGAGCTGTTCGTCTGTTCTTCACTTGTCTTGTGCGGTACACGACACCCGGTCGATCCTACTGTTCTGGGCGCCCTGCACGGCTCGGACCACCGGGCCGTGCCGGGCCCCGCGCAGCCCGTCCCGGGCAGCTTCCCCGACACACGGAGGACGTCATGGCCTTCGCACGACTCCGCACCGCCGGTACCCCCCGCAGGCTCCGCCCCATCACCGCCCTCGCCACCGGCCTCGGCCTGGTCGCCGGCTCCCTCGGCCTGTGGGCCGCGGGCGGCAGCGCCTCCGCCGACACCGCCGCCGCGCTCCCGACCCCGGACCACGTGGTCGTCGTCGTGATGGAGAACCACGCCTACAACCAGGTTGTCGGCAGCTCCAGCGCCCCGTACGTCAACGGCACCCTGGTGCCCGGCGGCGCCACCCTGAGCCAGTCGTACGCGCTCACCCACCCGAGCCAGCCGAACTACTACATGCTGTTCTCCGGCAGCTCCCAGGGCATCACCGACGACAGCTGCGTGGACGTCGGCGCCCTCCAGGGCCCGAACCTGGCCTCCGAGCTGGCTGCCTCCGGCCAGAGCTGGGCGAGCTACAACGAGGCCATCCCGAGCGTCGGCGCCACCGACTGCCGGGTGGACACCTACGCCCAGAAGCACAACCCGTGGTTCGGCTTCGGCAACGTCCCCACCTCCACCGCGTACGGGATGGACTCCTTCCCGACCGACTACACCACCCTGCCGAAGGTCTCCTTCGTCGTCCCGGACCTGTGCAACGACATGCACGACTGTTCGGTCGGCACCGGCGACTCCTGGCTGCAGAGCAGCCTGGACGGCTACGCCCAGTGGGCCAAGTCCCACAACAGCCTCCTCGTCGTCACCTTCGACGAGGACAACCGCCTGGCCGGCAACCGCATCCCGACCCTCGTGTTCGGCGCGCACGTCGCCCCCGGCAGCAACACCTCGACCCACTACAACCACTACGACGTGCTGCACACCCTGGAGGACCTCGCGGGCGTGAACGCGCACGCCGGCAACTCCGCCTCCGCCACCGACATCACCGGCATCTGGAACTGACGCCCGTGTACGTCGCGGACTCCCGCAGCACCAAGGCCCCCGTCGCGCCCGGCCCCTCCGGGCCGGCGCGGCGGGGTGCCGCCCTGCGCGCCGTGCCGGGCGCGGTGCTCGCCCTCGGCACCGTCAGCCTGGTGACCGACATCTCCTCCGAGATGGTCACCGCCGTGCTCCCGCTGTACCTGCTCACCGGCCTCGGCCTGTCCCCGCTCGGCTTCGGCCTGCTGGACGGCCTCCAGAACGGGTTCAGCGCCCTCGTCCGCCTCGTCGGCGGCCACCTCGCCGACCGCCGGGGCCGCGACGGCGCCGCCCGGCACAAGGCCGTCGCCGCCGTCGGGTACGGCCTGTCGGCGCTGTGCAAGCCGCTGCTGCTGTTCGCCCACACCGTGCCGCTGATCGGCGCCGTCATCGCCGTCGACCGCACCGGCAAGGGCCTGCGCACCGCTCCCCGGGACGCGATGATCTCCCTCGCCACCGAACCCGCCCACCGGGGAAGGGCGTTCGGCGTCCACCGGGCCATGGACACCTGCGGCGCGCTGCTCGGCCCGCTCACCGCCTTCCTGGTCCTGCGCATGGCCGGCGGCCCGCTGCTCGCGGACGGCGGCGAACAGCACGGCTACGACGCGGTGTTCGCCGTCAGCGCCTGCATCGCGGCGCTCGGCGTGCTGGTCCTGCTGCTGTTCGTGCCCAACCGCTACGGAACTGACGATCCGTCAACTCCCGCCCCCTCGCTGCGCGACAGCCTCACCCTGCTGCGCCTGCCCGGCCTGCGCCGGCTCACCCTCTGCGCGGTGCTGCTCGGCCTCACCACCGTCAGCGACTCCTTCCTCTACCTGCTGATCCAGCGGCGCCTCGGCCTCTCCGTCACCCTCTTCCCGCTGCTGCCCCTCGGCACCGCCGCCGCCTTCCTGCTGCTCGCCGTCCCCCTCGGCCTGCTCGCCGACCGGATCGGCCGCCGCGTCCTCTTCCTCGCCGGGCACGGGCTGCTGCTGCTCGCGTACGGGCTGCTGCTCTCGCCGCTGCAGGGGCTGCCCGTGGTCGTCTGCGTGCTGGTGCTGCACGGCTCCTTCTACGCGGCCACCGACGGCGTGCTCGCCGCCGCGGCCGCCGACACCGTGCCCGCCGAGCAGCGCGGCGCCGGGCTCGCCCTCGTCGGCACCGGGCAGGCGCTCGCCCGGTTCGCCTGCTCGCTGCTGTTCGGCGCGCTCTGGAGCGCTGTCGGCGGCACGGGCGCGCTCGCCTGGTCGGCGGGGGCGCTGGCGCTGTGCGTCCTCGGCGCGGCCCTGGTGCTGCGCCCCACCGCCGTAGAGGAGACCGCATGAACCTCCGGACCCGCACCCGGGTGCTCGTCCTGCTCGTCGCCGTCCTGCTGCTCGGGGGCGTCGGCACCGGCGCCGTCCTGTACGCGGCCGACCGCGGCGCCGAACGCGACCAGGCTCAGCCCGGCGGGCCGTCCGTCCACACCGGCGAGGTCAGCCTGAGCCGGGGCGGGCAGCTGCTCTTCCGCAACATGGCCTGGGGCCCGCACCGCGACGAGATCACCTCCGTCCCCGCCGACCGGCCCGACGCCCCGCGCACCGCCTCCGGCGTCCAGTGCCTGCGCTTCCACGCCGCCGCCGGCACCGGCGTCTGCCTCCAGGCCGTCCACGGCGCGCTGTCCGACACGTACCGGACGGTCATCCTCGACGACCACCTGCACGAGCAGCGCTCCTTCCCCGCCGCCGGCATCCCGACCCGCGCCCGGGTCTCCCCGTCCGGGCACCTCGCCGCCTGGACGGTCTTCGTCAGCGGCGACTCGTACGCGGGCACCAACTTCTCCACCCGCACCTCGATCGTCGACGTCCGGGACTGGAACCTGCGGGAGAACCTGGAGGACTTCACCGTCGTCAAGGACGGGCACCCCTACCAGGCGCACGACATCAACATCTGGGGCGTCACCTTCGCCGACGACACCACCTTCTACGCCACCGTCGCCACCGCCGGGCAGACCCACCTCGTCCGGGGGGACCTGGGGGCCCGCACCCTCACCACCCTGCACGACAACGTCGAGTGCCCCTCGCTCTCGCCGGACGGCACCCGCGTCGCGTACAAGAAGCGCGTCCCGGGCCTGTCGGCGGACTCGCCCTGGCGGCTGTACGTCCTCGACCTGGCCACCGGCGTGGAGACGGCCACCGCCGAGCACCGCAACATCGACGACCAGGCGCTGTGGACCTCCGACGGCACCCTCCTCTACGCCCTGCCCGGGGACTACGGCGCCGACCTGTGGTCCGTCCCCGCGGACGGCAGCGGCAGCCCGCAGCGCGCCACCACGGCGGCCGTCGCCCCGGCGCGGCTGGGGTGAGGAACTCCGGCCCGGCCTCCTACGTCGAGCAGGTGTGACGTCCTGATCGAACAGGGGAGCGAGCTGCCATGGACGGCATCCCGGAGGCCCTGCCGCCCGAGCGCACCGTGACCGACTCCTGGCCCGCCCTGCACGGACGGCCCGTCCTGCGGCGCACCGTCGCGGTCGGGCTCGTCCTGCTCGTCGCCGTCGCCGCGGCCCTCCTCGTCCGCGGCGTCAACGCCCTCACCGTCGGCACCCCCGGCCGGGGCGACCGCGAACGCGCCGAACGCCTCGCCGGCCTCCACCCCTCCCAGCACCCCGGCGCCGCCCACTACTACGTCCCCGTCGGCGCCGTCTACACCCGCACCGCCGACGGCGCGCCCGTCGCCTACCTCCACTACCGCGTCCCCGGCATCGGCGAGTTCCTCCGCACCTACGACCTCCCCGCCCCGGGCCCCACCTCCCCCCTCCCACCCGACCTCACCGCCGCCCTCGGCCCCACCTCCCCCACCTCCGCCCCCGAACTCCCCACCCCCACCACGACCTCCCCCGCCCGCACCATCTACGTCACCCCCACCCCCGACACCCACCCCGACGCCGCCGACATCTACATCCGCGCCACGGGCTGACCCCCGGGCTGCCGTTCGGGCGCCCGTGGAAACGCCCGCGCCCCGCCGGGGTGGCGGGGCGCGGGCGAGGGGTGGGCGGGGCGTGGGCGAGGGGTGGGGTGGGTCAGCGGGCGGGGACGGGGGTTGGGGTGGGGGTTGGGGTGGTGGGGGTCGGGACGGGCGGGGTGGGGCGGCGGGTGGGGGACTGGCCGAGGAGGAGGGCGCCGAGGGCGAGGGCGAGGCCGAGGAGCTGCCAGGGGGTGAGGGTCTGGTGGAGGACGACCAGGCCGCCGAGGGTGGCGATGACGGGGTTGATCAGGCCGAGGAAGGAGGCCGGGCCGGCGCCGAGGCGGTCGATGCCGCGGAACCAGAGGACGTAGCCGACGGCGGTGCTGAAGAGGCTGAGGTAGGCGAAGCCGGAGAGGTTGGCGGCGCTCAGCGCGGGCGGGGCGCCCTCGACGAAGGCGGCGAGCGGGACGAGGACGATCGAGCCGGCGAGGAGTTGCCAGGCGGTGAGGTCCAGCAGGGTGGCGCCCTCGGGGCGGCCCCAGCGGCGGATCAGGACGGTGCCCATGGCCATCAGCGCGATCGCGGCGACCATCGCGGCGATCCCGAGGCCGTCGAGGCGGGCGTGGCCGTTGAGGACGAGCAGGGCGACCCCGCCGACGCCGACGAGCCCGGCGAACAGGGCCCGCCGCCCGGGCCGTACGCCGAGGACGCCGATGGAGAACCCGGCGACGAGCAGCGGCTGGATCGCCCCGATGGTGGCCGCGACGCCGCCGGGCAGGCGGTAGGCGGCGACGAAGGTGAGCGGGAAGAACAGCCCGATGTTGAGCATCCCGAGGATCGCGGCGCGCCCCCACCAGCGCCCCTTGGGGAGCTTGCGGCCGAGGAGGAGCAGGAGGAGCCCGGCCGGGAGGGCGCGCAGGGCGGCGAGCAGGAGCGGGCGGCCCTCGGGGAGCAGCTGGGTGGTCACCAGGTAGGTGGTGCCCCACATCGCCGGGGCGAGGGCGGCGGTGGCGGCGATGCCGAGGCGCTTGCGGTCCATGAGATCCCCCTGAACGTTGATTATCTGAACGTTGAGATATTTCTACGCCCGGAGGTAGGCGAACGTCAAGTATGTGAATGTTAAGATAGTTGGGGCGGGGCTGGAGAAGCAGAGACGGCGGAGGACGGCATGCAGCAGCGCGACACCATCGACGAGATCGTCGAGCAGTGGAACAGGGCCCGCCCCGAGCTCGACACCGACGGCATCGCCCTGATCGGCCGGCTGCGCCGCCTCAACGTCCGGGTGGACAACGCCCTGCGCGCCTACTTCACCACCCGAGGCCTGGACTCCTCCGAGTTCGACGTCCTCGCCACCCTGCGCCGCTCCGGCGAGCCCTACGAGCTCAACGCCCGCGCCCTGCTCAAGGCCGCGATGGTCACCTCCGGCGCCATCACCAACCGGGTCGACCGCCTGTCCGCGAAGGGCCTCGTCGAGCGCAACCCCTGCCCGAACGACCGCCGCGCCGTCCTCGTCCGCCTCACCCCGGCGGGCAAGGAGCTGATCGACGGGGCGATGCAGGGGCACGTCGAGAACGAGGAGCGCATCCTCTCCGCCCTCGACGCCGAGGAGCGCGTCCAGCTGGACGGGCTGCTGCGCAAGCTGCTCCTCGCCCACGGGGACACCGAGTCGCTGACGGGTTGACCGCCCGCGTGTCCGCGGGCGGCCGGGGGCGTTAACCCGGGCGGGACAGCCGCAGCGGAGGAGAAGCCCGATGAAGGACAGGACGCCCGAGGAGATCGCCGTCGACGACCAGCTGCGCGCGGCCGGGGCGGAGGGCGCGCAGTGGCTGCAGGCGTCGGGGTACGGGCCGCCGAAGAAGGTCCTGGTGCAGCAGGCGGCCAAGTGGCTTCAGGAGACGCGGGCCCGGATGCTGGCCTCCCAGGCGGACGAGTCCTGCACCTGGTGCGACCACCTGCTCCACGGCGGCCCCCAGCCCGTCGTCGTCCACGCCGAGCACCCCACCCACCTGATCTGCCGCGCCTGCTCCGTCCTCGCCCGCCCCACCCGCACCTGCCTCGACTGCGGCGCCCCCGCCCGCTCCACCTCCCCGGCCGATGGTCGCGAGGACGTCTTCATGGGCCCCGTCGCCATCTACACCCGCCTCCGCTGCCCCACCTGCTCCGCCAGGCCCGATCCCCTCAAGGGCACCTTCGGCAGCGGGTGCTGACGGGGCGGACACTCCGGTGGTGCTGAGCCCTGGCCGGGGGCGGCCGGGTTCCGGGCCGGCGGTCATCGCCCGAACTCCGGCGCGGTGCATCCGGGATCGCGGGCCGGCGGGAGCGTCATCGGGCGCGGGCCGCAGGGCGGAAGTCGTGTGACGCAGGTCACGGCAGATGCAGAACCCGCGCGTCGTACCGGGCGTCTGGCTGGTGTGAGATCACGGAGGAGAGCGCTGGACGTGCTGGACGAGGAGCACCTCGTCCGGCTGGTGGCCAGAGGTGACCGAGGGGCGTTCGACGAGTTGTACCGGCGCACGTCGCCGTGGTTGGTGGTGCGGTTGCGCCGTCGCTGCGCGGACGAGCAGATCGTCGCCGAAGTCATGCAGGAGACCTATCTGGCGGTGTGGCGCGCGGCCGGCGCGTTCGCCGGGAGTGCGGTCGGCGGGACGGCCGTCGGGTGGCTGTGGACGATCGCGGCGCGCCGTCTCGTCGACGCGTTCCGGCGTCGGGCCCACCACGCCGAACCGCCGGTCGCCGCCGCCGAGCGGGCCGTGGTGCCCGCCGCGGAGGAGGAGGCCCTGGCCGGGACCGTCGGCGGCGATGTCGGCGACGCCCTGCGGCGGCTGGCGCCGGAACTTCGAGCGGTACTGCAGGCCACGGTGCTCGACGGCCTGTCCGTCCGGGAGACCGCCGTCCTGCTCAGACTGCCGGAAGGCACGGTGAAGACCCGCGCCCGCCGGGCCAGGATCGCGATGCGGGAGGCGTTGGCATGAGTGCCGGCATGAGTGGGGACCACGCGTCGAAGCGGTTGATCGACGACTACGCACGGGGCGACGCGACGATCGCCGCGGACACGGTGTGGGCGTTGGAGGCCCATCTGGAGACGTGCGCGCCGTGCCGGAGCCGGCTGGCGGACTCCGTGAGCGCCGAGGCGCCCGACGTCGCCGCGTTCCTCGTCACCGTCCGGGCCGGTCTGGAGCCGCACCTGGACGCGTCTGTCGGACCGGCCGTCGGAGCGACCGTCCGCCGACACCGCCCGAGCTGGATCTCGGCCTGGTTCACGCCGGTCATGGGCCCGTGGTTCGCGATGATCGGGGTCGTCACCCTGATCGCGCTGCTGCTGGCCGCGGTCGCCGCCCCGACGTTCCTCGGCGACGCCTCGCCCGTGACGCTGTTCGCGCCCGTGCTGCCGCTGTGCGCCGTCGCCGCAGCCTGGTCGCCCGGTCTGGACCCGGCGTACGAACTGACGGTCTCGACCGCCCGCGCCGGCCTGCCCCTGATCCTCCGACGTGCCACGGCGGTGCTGGCGGTGGTCCTGCCCGGGCTCCTGGTGGGGGGATGGCTGACCGGAAGCACGACGGCCGCGCAGTGGCTGCTGCCCTCCCTGGCCTTCACCTCCACCGCCCTGGCGCTGGGCAGCACGGTCGGAGTGACCCGCGCCGCCGTCGGGCTGGCGGCCGTGTGGGGCGCGGCCGTGGTGGTACCCGCGTGGGTCACCGGCAGGGTCCTCCTCGTCCGGCAGTTCGTCCTGGAGGCGGACCGCCTGCCCGTGTGGGGGCTGCTCCTCGCGCTCGGCATCGGCGCCGTGATCGCCCGCAGGAACGCCTACTCGACGCGGTGAAGGACCGTCGAACCGTGAAACCGCCGTCAGCCCTCGAAAGGAACCACGTATGACGCTCACGACGAGCGCGGCCGACACCGCGCCGAAGACCTACGCCTGGGAGATACGCGCCGCCGGCCTGAGGGTGCGCGTCGGACGGAAGAAGATGGCCGTCGACGGGCTCGACCTCTCCCTGGGCATCGGCGCCCACGGCCTCCTGGGGCCCAACGGAGCCGGAAAGACCAGCCTGATCCGGGCACTGGCCACCGTCCTGCGCCCCGCCGGCGGTGAGCTGGAGCTGCTCGGCACCGCCGTGGGCGGGCTGGGCGATCACCGGGCGCTGCGCCGCCGGATCGGCTACCTGCCGCAGGACTTCGGGTACTACAAGCGCTTCACGGTGCGTGAGTTCGTCGAGTACATGGCCTGGTTGAAGGAGGTGCCGAAGGCGCAGGTGCCCGCGGCCGTCCAGCGGGCCGTGGAACGGGTGGGTCTGGCGGACCGCGCTGACCACCGGATGAAGACGCTGTCCGGTGGCATGGTGCGGCGGGCCGGCATCGCCCAGGCCATCGTCAACGACCCCGCGGTGCTGCTGCTGGACGAGCCGACCGCCGGCCTGGACCCGGCCCAGCGGTTGCGGTTCCGCGAGCTGCTGCAGGAACTGGGCCGCGACACCTGCGTGGTCGTCTCGACCCACCTGGTCGAGGACGTCGCGGCCGCCTGTTCCGACGTGGTGCTCTTCGCCGACGGCCGTCTCGTCTTCCAGGGCACGCCGGAGGCACTGGCCGCGGCGGGCGGCCCCGAGCACCCGGGGGACAGCCCTCTGGAGCGTGGCTACTCGGCGCTGCTCAGCGACTCCGGCCTGCGGGGAGGTGCCTGGTGATCGGGCGTGTCCTGCGTGTCGAACTGAAGCGCTCCGCCGCCCCGTGGGCCGGTGTCGTCGTCCTGGCCGGCAGTCTGGCGGTGTTCTGCCTGATCGACGGGATCTGGTGGAAGGGCACCGCGGGATGGACGGCGCAGTGGACGTCCATGGCCATGTGGACCCGCTACCTGCTCGCCTTCTGGTGGCCGCTCGTGGTGGGCGTGGGGGCGGTGTACGGGCTGCGCGACCACCGCTCGCGGATGGCCGAGTTGCTGTCGACCACGCCGCTGCCGGCCTGGCGCCGCGCGGCGCTGCCGTCCGGTGCGACGGCGCTCCCGCTGGCTTCGGGCTTCGGCCTCCTGACCCTCGTGGGCGGAGTCCAGGTGGCTCTCGGCGCCACCGCCTACACGCCACTCGGCTGGTTGCCGATCTCGTGCGTGGCGGCGCTGGCCCTCGTCGCGGGGGCGGTGTTCGGCATGGGTGTCGCGAAGGCGCTTCCGTCCGTGTTCACGCCGCCCGCCCTGGTGGTGGGCGCCCTGGTGCTGACGGGTCTCCTGCGGCAGAGGAGTGACGGGGCCACGCCGTCGGGCATCGCGCCGAACCGCCTCGCGCTCCTGTCCCCGACGGTCGCGGAGCCACGGCAGATGCTGCTGACCCTGTCCGGCTCCGTGCACCTGGGGCAGGCGCTGTGGCTGCTCGGCCTGCTCGGCACCGGCTTCGCCCTGCTGGCGGCCGTGACCCGCCGGGCCAGGCTGCTCGCGATGGTCCCCGTGCTGGTCGGTGCGGCACTGGCCCTGCCGGTGCTCCCGGCCGACCCGCGCGACACCTACGTCATCGACAAGGCCGCCGCCGCTCCGGTCTGCGACGGACCGGTGTGCGTGACGCAGGCGAGCCGCTCACGCCTGCCCGCGCTCGCGCCGAGCGGCAAGGAAGCGCTGCGCGTGCTGCACGAGGTTCTGGGCGACCGGGCACCGAAGGAGGTGCGGGAGGACACCAGGCCGCGCGCACTGGGCGATCCGCGCGAACTCTCCGGGGACGTGGTGCTGGTCGACTTCGACGAACGGCTGCTCGCCGACGCGACGGGTGAGTCACTGACCCGCGCGCTGATCGCCCAGGGCCTGGCACCGAACTGCAACGGGAACAGCGACCGGGAGGGCGGCGGGAGCGCCGACGTGGCCGCCCAGAGCGTCGCCGTGAGCTGGGCCCTCCGTGATCCCCGGCTCCAACCGCTGGAGGAGAGGGGCGGCGACGCGTACTCGCTGAGGATCTGGGGAGAGGCCGACGCGGCCTGGCGCCACCTGACGGCACTGTCACCGGCCGAGCAGCGCTCGGAGATCGCCGAACTGCGCGCCGCTGCCCTGTCCTGCACGGGGTACAGCCGGCTCCGGGTGATGGCGGGGGAGGCGTCGCGATGAGGTGGCTGGTCCTGTACGCCCGTTCACGACAGGTGCCCGCCTCGTCGGCCGCGGTCGCGTTCGTCGCGCTGGCGGTGCTGGTCCTCAGCAGGGACGGCGCGGACTCGGCGAACCTGGGGATCGCGGTGCTGGTCCTCACCGCGAGCGTGACGGCCGCGTCCGTCGGGCTCGGCGGGCGGGACGCCGTGCTGGAACGGACGGCGGCGATCCGGTGGGTGCCCCGCCGGGCGGCGCACACCGTACTGATCGGCGTGGTCGCCGGTGCGGTTCTGTCGGCGCTCCAGGCTGCGGGAGCGGGACTCGCCCCCACCGAGGTCGTCGTCCGGGACAGCGCGGGCCTGGCCGGCCTGGCCGCGCTCGGGGCGGCGCTGTGCGGTGCGCAGCTCGCCTGGACCCTGCCGACCGGCTGGTTCGCGCTCTCCCTGCTGGTCTCGCCTCCCCGGGGCACCATGGGAGAGGTGCTCAACTGGATGGTCTTCCCGCCCGGCACAGCGGCGTCCAATGCGACGGCCTGGGCCCTGGCGGCGGCCGGCACCGTGGCGTACGCCCTTGCGGGACCGCGACGCTGAGGGGCTCGTCCGGCCGCGATCCCCGTTGACTTCGGAATGTGTTCAGAAGTATCGTGGACATATGTCGACTCTCACCGTCTCGTTCTCAGACCTGTCGAGAAACTCCAAGCGCGTGGCGGACACCGTGGAGCGGGCTCAGCGCGTGCACGTTGCTCGACGAGACGGTGAGGACCTCTACCTGACGACCGAGCGGCACGACCGCGAGCGCGAGGAGACCGCCGACATCACCGCGCGCCTGTTCGCCGCTCTGATCAGCAGTGACGAGGGCGCGCGGGCCGTGCTGCTGGCCCTGCCGGCGGTCTTCCCCTGGGTCCGGCACCTGCCGGCCGAGGAGGTGCGGGAGTTCGTCGTCGACCTCGTGGGCGCCGCGCGGGACGTCGCCGATCTGGACGTGCACGCGAACCTGCACCGGACGATCGTGGAATGGCGCGCGACGGCCAGGATTCTGGCGGACCCGGCGTTGGCTGCGGAGCTCACGAGGCCGCTTCCCGGTGACGACCACGGCGAGGTGACCGCCCCGTGAGCCCGAAGCGTGGTGATGACGTTCCGCCGCCACCGGTCGGTGGCGAGTGGCGCCTGCGATTCGGTACGACCGAAGCCGCGAAGGGGTGGGGGGAGTTGTGCGCCGATGCGCCCGGCAACGCACGGCGGTGCTTCGAGGCCCTGCGGGCGAACCCGATCGCGACCCACGACCTGGACCGTCAGCATCGGCTCCGCGGGCGCCTGGCGACCCGCCTGGTCGGGGGAGCCGAACTGCCGCAGTGGGAGTACGAGGTGACCGCCGGCGGGAGGGTGCGGTACGTGGTGGACGAGGCGGCGCGGACCGTCCACCTCGTGTACGCGTCGTCGCGGCATCCGAAGGACACCGACGCCTGACCGAGGGGGCCGGTCAGGAGCGGTCGGTCAGCCGGGTCAGGATCGTGCGGGCGCAGGCGTCGGGGGTGGTGCGGGTGGTGTCGACGACGAGGTCGTAGTGGACGCCGGTGTGGACGGTGGTGGCCTGGGTGGCGGCCATGCCGGGGACGCGGTCGCCGCGGGCGGCCTCGCGGGTGGCGGCGACGGCGGGGGAGCAGTGGACGCCGACCCAGAGGACGTCGAGGCCGGTGAGGGCGTCGCGCCAGCGGGCCTGGGAGGTGGTGGTGCCGAGGAAGATCTCGTCGACGATGATCCGGGCGCCGGCGCGGGCCATGGCGGCGACGCCGAGGGTCCAGGCGGCGTCGAGGGCGGCGAAGGCGGGGCCGACCTCGACGGTGCCGTCCCCGGTGTCGACGCCGCCGATGCCCTCGGCGCCGCCGACCAGCCGGGGCGGCAGGGCGCCGACCAGGGTGTCGGCGCCGAGGTGCAGCCACGGGTCCGGCAGGAGGGTCTGCAGGCGGCGGGCGATGCTCGACTTGCCGGAGCTGGAGCCCCCGTTGAGGACGATCACGTTCATGCGGGGGAGCCTACGGCGCGGGCGCGGAGGTGGCCGCGAATTTCGCCGCCGCCGTCGCGAAGGAGGCGGCGAGCTGCGGCGCCCCCGCCCAGTGCAGGTGCAGGTAGGAGGCGTGGACGTTGCCGCCCGCGAAGCCCTCGCGCCGCGGGCCGGTGGGCAGGCGCCAGCCCCAGGCGGGGAGTTCGCCCTCGCCCGGCTCGCAGACCGTGCGGTGGAACTCGTGCCCGCGCAGCCGGGTGCCGGCCGGGCCGAGCGGGGAGTCGTGCAGGGCGACGGCCTCGCGGTAGCCGAGGGTGAGCCGTTCGGTCATCCGGGAGGTGGTCTCCAGCACCCCGCACATCGGCAGGCCGTCCAACTCCCGCCCGAGGTAGAGGAGTCCGGCGCACTCGGCGGCGATCGGCCCGCCGGCCGCGGCGAACTCCCGGATGGAGTCCCGGAGATGGGCATTGCCGCTCAACTCCCGTACGTACAGCTCCGGGAAGCCCCCGCCGATGACCAGCCCGGAGGCGCCGGGGGGCAGGGCGGTGGCGTGCAGCGGGTCGAAGGGCACGACCTCCGCGCCCGCCGCGCCCAGGAGTTCGGCGTTCTCGGCGTACGAGAAGGAGAACGCCGCCCCGCCCGCCACGGCGATCCGGGGCCGCCCGCCCACGGCGGCGACCTCGGCGGAGGCGTCCCAGGGGAGGGCGTCCAACTCCGGTGCCGTACGGGCGAGTTCCAGCAGTGCGTCCAGGTCGACGGAGGACGCGACCAGCTCCCCCATGTCCGCCACGGCCTTCAGCGCCTCCGCCGAGCGTTCCACCGCCGGAATCAGCCCGAGGTGCCGCGAGGGCGTGGCCACGGCCGCCGAGCGGCGCAGCGCGCCCAGCACGGGCACGCCGGAGCCCTCCTCCAGGGCCTCGCGCAGCAGTTGCTCGTGCCGGTCGGAGGCGACCCGGTTGAGGATGACCCCGGCGAGGCGGACCTCCGGGTCCCAGGAGGCGAAGCCGTGGACGAGCGCGGCCACCGAGCGGGACTGCGAGGAGCCGTCCACGACCAGCACCACGGGCGCCCGCAGCAGCTTGGCCACGTGCGCGGTGGAGGCCAACTCCCCCCGCCTGGAGGCCCCGTCGAAGAGGCCCATGACGCCCTCGACCACCGCGACGTCCGCCCCGGCCGCGCCGTGCAGGAACAGCGGGGCGATCCGCTCGGGCCCACACAGGAAGGCGTCCAGGTTGCGCCCGGGCCGCCCGGCGGCGAGCGCGTGGTAGCCCGGGTCGATGTAGTCGGGGCCGACCTTGTGCGGGGAGACGGCCAGCCCGCGCGCGGCGAGCGCCGCGATCAGGCCGGTGGCGACGGTGGTCTTGCCCGCGCCCGAGGAGGGCGCGGCGATGACGAGCCGGGGGATGTTGCTCAAGAGAGGGTCACCACTCGATACCGCGCTGGCCCTTGCGGCCGGCGTCCATGGGGTGCTTGACCTTGGTCATCTCGGTGACCAGGTCGGCGAGTTCGGTCAGCGCCTCGGGCGCGTACCGGCCGGTGATGACGACGTGCTGGCTGCCCGGGCGGTCCCGGAGCACCGCCACGACCTCCTCCGGGTCGATCCACCCCCAGTGCATCGGGTAGGTGAACTCGTCGAGCACGTAGAAGCGGTAGGTCTCGGCCGCGAGGTCGCGCTTGACCTGCTCCCAGCCCTCCTTGGCCGCCTCCTCGCTGGTCATCTCCTGCTCGGCGGAGCGCTGGATCCAGGACCAGCCGGAGCCCATCTTGTGCCAGTCGACGCTGCCGCCCTCGCCGGAGGCGCCGAGCACGCGCAGCGCGTTCTCCTCGCCCACCTTCCACTTGGCGGACTTCACGAACTGGAACACCCCGACGGACCAGCCCTGGTTCCAGGCCCGCAGCGCCATGCCGAACGCGGCGGTGGACTTGCCCTTGCCGGGGCCGGTGTGCACGGCGGTGATCGGCTGCGTGCGGCGCTGGCGGGTCGTCAGGCCGTCGTCGGGAACGCTCTCGGGGACACCCTTGGGCATGTCGGCTCAGGCCGCCTTTCGCATCGAAGGAGTGGCACGGTTCTCGCGGACGAGCGAGGCCACGCCCTCGGCGCGCAGCTCGTCCAGGCTGACGGCGGTGCCGCCGAGCACCCCGGCCAGCGTACGGGCGAGGCCCAGGCGCACCGGCCCGGACTCGCAGTCCAGCACCACGGACGCCGTGCCCTGCGCCGCGAACAGCGAGGCGGCGCGCCGGGACTGGGCGAGCGCGTCCCGCCCGCCGGTGGCCCGGCCGTCGGTGACGAGGACGAGCAGCGGGCGCCGGTTCGGGTCGCGCAGCCGCTCGACCCGCAGCACCTCGTGGGCGCGCAGCAGCCCGGCGGCCAGCGGGGTGCGCCCGCCGGTGGGCAGGGACTCCAGCCGGGCCGCGCCGACCTCGACGGAGGAGGTGGGCGGCAGCGCCAGCTCGGCGCCGGAGCCCCGGAAGGTGATCATGCCGATCTTGTCGCGCCGCTGGTAGGCGTCCATCAGCAGGGACAGCACCGCGCCCTTGACGGCGCTCATCCGCTGCCGCGCGGCCATGGAGCCGGAGGCGTCCACGACGAACAGCACCAGGTTGGACTCCCGCCCCTGGCGCACCTGTTCGCGGAAGTCGTCCTTGTGCAGCACCAGCGCCCGGCCGTCCCGCCCGCGCGCCGCCTGGTGCGGCGCGGCGGCCTGGAGGGTGGCGGTCAGGTGCAGCCGGCTGAGGGTGCCCTGGGGGCGGCGGGCGCGGATGGTGTGCCCGCCGGTGGTCTCGGCGGGGGAGCGGCGGCCCTGGGCGCCGTGGCCGGTGCCCTTCACGGTGAACAGCCGCGTACGGTACGGGTCCCCGGCGGTCGCGGGCGCCGACTCCCGGGCGGGGGAGGGGTGTTGGGCGGGGACGGGCGGTGCCTCGACGTCGGCCTCGGGGGCGGAGTCCGGCGCCTCCGGTCCACCGTCGACCGGCTCGTCGACCGGCTCGGGAGCGCCACCGCCTCCGTCGGGACCGTCGCCGGGCCCGCCACCGTCCGGCCCCGGCCCGTCGCCCTCGGGCTCCGGGTCCTCGTCCGGAGCGTCCGGAGCGTCCGACTCCGAGGGGTCCGAGGCGTGCTCCTCCAGCGTCCGGTCGAGCTGCTCCTCGTCCAGCCCCGGCGCGTCGAACGGGTTGCGCCGCCGCCGGTGCGGCAGCGCCAGCTGCGCGGCCTTGCGGACGTCCTCCTCCCGCACCTCCGTGCGCCCGTCCCAGGCGGCCAGGGCGACGGCCGTGCGCGCCATCACGATGTCCGCGCGCAGCCCGTCCACCTCGAACGCCGCGCACACGGCGGTGATCTGGCGCAGCGCCACATCCGCCAGCTCCACGGACGGCAGCAACTCCCGTGCGGCGGTGATCCGTTCGGCGAGCGCCCGCTCCTCCTCGGCGAACCGCGCCGCGAACGAGGCCGGGTCCGCGTCGTACGCGAGCCGCCTCCGCACGACCTCGGCGCGCTCGGCGGGCTCCCGGGTCGCGGCGATCTCGACGGTGAGGCCGAACCGGTCGAGCAGCTGCGGCCGCAGCTCGCCCTCCTCCGGGTTCATCGTCCCGACGAGCAGGAACCGCGCCGCGTGCCGCACGGACACGCCCTCGCGCTCGACGTACGAGCGGCCCATCGCGGCGGCGTCCAGCAGCAGGTCGACGACGTGGTCCTGGAGCAGGTTGACCTCGTCGATGTAGAGCACGCCCCGGTGCGCCTTCGCGAGCAGCCCGGGCTCGTACGCCTTGACGCCCTCGGCCAGCGCCCGCTCCAGGTCGAGCGAGCCGACGATCCGGTCCTCCGCCACACCGACGGGCAACTCGACCAGCTGGGAGGGGCGTTCGGCGGAGGAGGCACCGGCGTGCTCCCCGTCCGGGCACTGCGGGTCGACCGCCCCCGGGTCGCAGGCGAAGCGGCAGCCGTCCACCACGGCGATGGACGGCAGCAGCCCGGCCAGCGCCCGCACCATGGTGGACTTGGCGGTGCCCTTCTCGCCGCGCACCAGCACGCCGCCCACGGCCGGGGAGACCGCGTTCAGCAGCAGGCCGAGCCGCAGGTCGGCCATGCCGACGATCGCGGTGAACGGATAGCGGACGTCACTCATGCGTCACTCCCAGTCGTTGCCACGGCCACGGGCGCCCCCGGCGGGACGAACGGCAGTGAGCCGGCCGCCGGCACCCCGCCCTCGATCAGCTTCCACAGCACATCGGTGTCGGCGTGCTCCTCGATCAGGTCGCCCAGGCGGTCGAGCCGCGCCTCACGGGCCTCGGCGAAGCAGGTGTCCGGCGCGGGCACGAACGCCCGCCCGGCCAACTGGGCCACCTCGCGCAGGAGTTCACGCCGGAACCCGTCGTTCTCCAGCGCCCCGTGCCAGGTGGTGCCCCACACCGAGCCCGCCCGGCAGCCGTCCAGGAAAGCGGAACCGCCGTCAACGGACACCACCCCGTGGTGGATCTCGTAGCCCTCGACCCGCTGCCCGTACGCCTCGCCGACCGGCCGCGCGAGCACCTTCTCCACGCCGAACCGCACCCGCGTCGGCAGCAGCCCGAGGCCGTCGACGGCGCCCGCCTTGGACTCGACCTCGTCCACGATCGAGCCCGCCAGCATCTGGTAGCCGCCGCAGACGCCGAGGACCGGCAGCCCGGCCGCCGCCCGCGCCCTGAGCGCCGGCTCCAGGCCGCGCTCGCGCAGCCAGGCGAGGTCCGCGACGGTGGCCCGGGTGCCGGGCAGGACGACCAGGTCGGCGTCGGCCAGCTCCTCGGGCCGGGTGGCCCAGCGCACCAGCACGCCCGGCTCCTGGGCGAGCGCGTCCAGGTCGGTGAAGTTGGACAGGCGGGGGAAGCGCACCACGGCCACCCGCAGCACGTCGGCGCCCAGCGGCCCGCGCCCGTCCACCCGGTCCACGACCGTGGAGAGGTCCAGCGAGTCCTCGGCGTCCAGCCACAGGCCCGGCAGCATCGGCAGCGTGCCCAGCACCGGACGGCCGGTCAGCTGGTGCAGCATGTCCAGCCCGGGCGCGAGCAGCCGCGCGTCCCCGCGGAACTTGTTGACGAACCAGCCGGCCACGTGCCGCTGGTCCTCCTCCGACAGCAGCGCCAGCGTCCCGTACATCGCGGCGAACACCCCGCCGCGGTCGATGTCCCCGACGACCACGACGGGCAGGGAGGCGGCCGTGGCCAGCCCCATGTTGGCGATGTCGCGGTCGCGCAGGTTGATCTCGGCCGGCGAGCCGGCGCCCTCGCAGACGACCACGTCGAAGCGCCCCCGCAGGTCCGCCAGGCACTCCAGCGCGCGCTCCAGCAGGACGGGCTTGCGCTCCCGGTAGTCCAGCGCGCCGACCTCGGCGACCGGTTTGCCGAGCAGCACCACCTGGCTGCGCCCGTCCGCGCCGGGCTTGAGCAGCACCGGGTTCATCGCCGCCTCCGGCTCGACCCGGGCGGCCTGCGCCTGCATCGCCTGGGCGCGGCCGATCTCGGCGCCGTCCATGGTGACGAAGGAGTTCAGCGACATGTTCTGGGCCTTGAACGGCGCGACCCGTACGCCCTGACGGGCCAGCCAGCGGCAGATCCCGGCCGTGACCACGCTCTTGCCCGCGTCCGAGGTCGTCCCCGCGACCAGCAGCGCCTTGCTCATCTTCCCCTCCACCAACGGATCGCGAGGTGCCCCGCGACGCACGTACCCAGCGCCAGGGCGCCCACCCGCCGCGAGAGCGTGCAGGCGCGCTCGATGTCGTCCACCGTCACCGGGCGCAGCTCCTCGCCCAGCACGGGCCGGTGCTCGACCCGCGCGCCGTACTGCAGCGTCCCGCCGAGCCGGACGCCGACGGCGCCCGCGAAGGCCGACTCCGCCTGGCCTGCGTTGGGGCTCGGGTGCGAGGAGCCGTCGCGCCGCCAGATCCGCCAGGCCGTCCGGGGCTCGGGGGCGGCGGCGACGGTCAGCAGCGCCGTCAGCCGGGCGCCGGGCCAGCCGGCCACGTCGTCGAGGCGGGCCGAGGCCCAGCCGAAGCGGGCGTGGCGCGGTGAGCGGTGGCCGACCATCGCGTCCAGGGTGTTGACGGCGCGGAAGGCCAGCAGGCCCGGGGTGCCGGCGAGGGCGCCCCAGACGAGCGCGTTGACGACGGCGTCGGCGGTGTTCTCGGCGACCGACTCGACGACGGCGCGGGCGATCTGCTGCCCGTCCAGCGCGCTCGGGTCCCGCCCGCACAGGTGCGGCAGCCGCTCCCGGGCGGCGGCGAGGTCCCCGGCGGCCAGCGAGCGGCCGACGGCGCGCGCCTCCCGGGTCAGCGAGGTGCCGCCGAGCACCGTCCAGGTCGCGGCGGCGGCCAGGGCGGCCCGGCCGAGCGGGCGGCGGCCGACCGTACGGTCCAGGGCCAGCGCGCCCGCCGCGACGGCGCCCACGCACAGGGCGGTGTAGGCGGCGCCGGCGGCGCGGTCGTCGCGCCACAGCCGCTGCTCCAGGCGGCCGGCGGCGATGCCGAACAGGGCCACCGGGTGGCCCCGGCGCGGGTCGGCGAAGCGGGAGTCGGCGGCGTAGCCCGCGACGGCGCCCACGGCGAACGCGGCGGCACCGGTCAGAGCGGGCAGCGGGCGCGTCACCACGGCGGAAGGCAGCTCGAGGGCCGGTACGGCGGCGGGGCAGCCTGCATCGCGTGGGTGTCCTCACTCAGGGTCCGCGCCCTGGCTCGACGTCGCGGGGGCGAGAGTCTCCTGGCTTCCGGGTCGAACGCGCGCCCGGGCCTTCCAGCGGCTCCTGACGGCCCGCCGTGGCGATGTTCCGAGCGTGCTCCCCGGTGACAGTGGCGGGACCGCGCCGGATTCGCACCGGCTTCCTCTCCATGCCTCCGATTGGCCCCGAAATCCCACCACGCGGTCCAACGGGGAGTCAACCGAGGTCACGGAGGGTTTGGTCACACGATCGGCCCAGTCCGGTGGCCGCCTCCACCGCCCGCCGGTGAACTGGTGCTCGATCCAGATCGCGAGATCCGCAGAGGGACCAGAGCGGGGAGCACATATGCGTTGGGGAACCGCGGCCGTCGTGGCGGCCGCCGCCGTGGGCGCCGGGGCCGCCGCCGTCCTGGTGGTCGGCCGCCGGGCCTCGGAGCGGATGGTCCGGCCGGAGACGGTCGTCCTGGAGTCCGGCCCGGTCCACGTCCGGAGCCTCGGCGCCGGCCGGGTCACCTTCACCCGGCGCCCCGAGAGCCTGCGCCCCGGCCGCTGGGCGGTGGAGTGGGCGGACGGCGGCCACGCGGTGGTCGAAGAGGTCATCGCGAGGGACGAGCAGGGCGTCACCCGCCGCCTCGTCCGCGCCGACCGAGGCACCCTCGCCCCCGGTACCGAGGTCCGCTTCACCCCGCGCGTCCTGCTCGGCGACCCGATGGAGGCGCTCGGCCTGCCCTTCACCGAGACCGTCGCCGAGGGCGAGCTGGGCCCCCTGCCCGTCTGGTGCCTCGGCGGCAAGCGCGGCACCTGGGTGATCCTCGTGCACGGCCCCGGCGCCGACCGGCAGCAGACCCTGCCCGTGCTCCCCGTCCTGCACCACCTCGGCCTGCCCGCCGTGGCCGTGACGTACCGGGGCGACGAGGGCGCCCCCGCCTCCCCGGACGGGCTGAGCCACTTCGGCGAGACGGAGTGGCGCGACGTCGAGGCCGCGATCCGGCTGGCGCTCGACCACGGCGCGGGCAAGGTGATCCTGTACGGCTGGTCGGTCGGCGCGACCACGGTCCTCCAGGCCGCCGCCCGCTCCGCCTGGTCGCACGCCATCCGCGGCCTGGTCCTGGACTCCCCGGTGCTCGACCTGCCCGCCTCGGCCCGCCGCGACGCCCTCCGGGCCGGCCGTTCCGAGACGGTCGCCGAACTCGGCGCCCTCGCCGCCGAGGGCCGTACGGGAGTGGACCTCGCCGACTTCGCCCGCCTCGCCGAGGGCGTGGACCTGCGGGTGCCCACCCTGCTGCTGCAGAGCCCGGAGGACTCCGTCGCCCCGCTCGGCCCGGCCGAGCACCTGGCCACCGCCCGCCGGGACGTGGTGAGCCTCAAGCTGTTCCCGGGCGCCGACCACGCCGCCCTGTGGAACTCCGCGCCCGAGCACTACACCGAACTCCTCCGCCGCTGGTTCACCCCCCTGCTGTGACGGACGCGGGAAGCCCGCCGCAACGCACGCGGGAAGTCGGCCCGCCCGACTTCCCGCGCAATCCCCCCGATGATTCGCACCGGAACTCGAAATGCCCGCCCCGCCGAATTCCGCCCGCGCGACAATGACGGACGATCCCGACACCACCACCGCTTCCTCACGCACCGTGACCGAACAGGTGGCCACCGCGACGACCCCGCCCCCACCCGTCATGTCCCCGCCACGCGTTTTCGGTCAGGCGGTTTGCGTCTGTTGCCCGGTTGTTGCCCGATCTTGCGGAGGTGCCGTCCGGGCGCGGTCGGTCGTACGGACAACCGGATGTGACAGAAGGCCGGTGCAAGGGGAAGACTGCTCGACGTGACGTCTCGGAATCCGCGCGACCGTGATGCCCCGCTCCAACCGACGATCGGTACCGGTGCGACGGTGACCCGTCTCCCCGGTACGGCCCAGCGGCCCACCGACGCCAGGCCGGGCCGGGCCGCCGTACCCCGCCGGCGCGGGCCCGCCCCGGCCCCCGGGCGGGGCCGGGTCCCGGTGCCCGAGGGCTTCCCCGCGCCGTCCGAGCTGGCGCCCCTGGCCCGCCGGATGCTGGTGGACGCCGTCCGCGTCGCCCGCTGGGCCGGCGAGCTGGACGAGGTCGACAAGCGCGGCGAACTGCTCCCCGAGGACGCCCGCGCCGCGGGCCGCGCCCTGGCCATGACGGTCGGCGCGGCGGCCAAGGCCTGGGGCCAGGCCCTGCTGGTCGGCCTGGTGGAGGCCCGCGACGCCGGGGCCGGGCCGGGCTGGCGCCTGCACGCCTGGGAGCACGACGACGAGGCCGTGGTGCGCGGCTGGTCCGCCATGTTCGACGCCTGGACGCTGCTGGCCCCCGTGCCCCCCGCCGCCCTGCGCGGGGTGTTCGCCGTGCTGGCCGGCCAGGCCGTGGACCAGGCCCCCCAGCTGCTGTCCTTCCTGCACCTGGTCGCCGCCCCCGTCCCGGACAGCGAGCTGCTGGAGCTGCTGCGCCGGGGCCTGGACGAGCGCCGGGTCGGCGGGGCCGCGGGCCCGGGCCTGTCGCCCGTGCCGCACGCCGCCTCCGCCGTCTCGGCCGTGCGCGGCACCTGCCGCGAGCCGCAGATCGACACCCCGGCCGCCCCCGCCGACGTGGCCGCCGTCCTCGACTGGATGCTGGACGGCCTGGCGGCCGTCGGCGCCGTGGTCCGCCACGACGAGGCCGCCGAGCTGTCCCCGCTGGGCCACTGGGCCGTGCGGGCCAAGCTGGAGGAGATCTGCACCGTCGCCCAGACGGCGGCCGGGCACATCGAGCAGAGCGCCTTCGAGCTGCTCAACGCCTGCGCCGACTACTCGCCGGGCCCGGCCCGCGCCGAGTTCCGCGCCTGGGTGGCCGCCCGCCCGGCGGACCGCGCCGTGGCCGAGCTGCTGGACGCGGCCCAGGGCGACGACGCGCTGGTGCGCGGCCTCGCCTTCGAGGCGCTGAGGGTGGCCGGCGGCCCCGCCGAGCAGGCGGTGCGCGCGGCGGTGGACGAGCCGGTGCTGCGCCCGTACGCCCTGCTGTGGCTGGCCGAGCGCGCCGACGAGGGCGTCTCCCCGGCGGACGTGCTGGGCGCGGAGGACGCGGCCTGGCTCTGGGTGGACACGGCGGCGGCGGTGCTGGACCACGGCGAGACGGAGCTGCTGGTCGGCCACGTCGAGGGCGCCTCGGCGGGGGACCCGGTGCGGCTGTTCGCCCGCGCCCGCCAGTCCGGGCACCCGCGCGCGGCCTCGGTGCTGACGGCGGTCTCCGGGGTGCACCCGGACCCGGGCGTGGCCCGGGCGGCCCGCCGCTCGGCGTTCAGCGTGCACACCGGCGGGGCGTAACGCGCGACGAGTACGAGGAAGGGCCCGGAACCGTGGAGGTTCCGGGCCCTTCCTCGTACGTACGGCAGGCTCAGCCGAGCCGCGACTCCGCCCGCCGGGCGCGGACGTCGCCGACCTTCTGGCCGACCTTGCGCCGGATCACCAGCATCGGCGCCATGGCCGCGAGGGTGATCTGCGCGAACGCGCCGACGTGCATCAGCGTGTCGCCGCCGGGCAGCCCCGTCGCCCAGGCCGCCAGGCAGCCGATGGCGACGACGACCCAGCAGAGCGTCGCGGTGGCCAGCAGCCCCTGCGGCTTCGGGTACTCGATCCGGCTGACCATGAGGTACGCGGCGCCGAAGATGGCGAGCAGACCGGGCAGGAACGGCGGGTCGAGCAACACGATGGCGATCACCGTCATCGCGCCCATCGGGCAGGGCATGCCCTGGAACACCCCGGGCCGCATCTTGACGGCCGAGAAGCGGGCGAGCCGGAGCACGACCGCGAGCAGCACCGTCAGCGCGATCAGCGCCGACAGCTTGGTGTTGGAGTCCTTGGAGACCATGCCCCAGACGGCCACGAAGTAGGCCGGGGCGATGCCGAAGCTGATCAGGTCGGCCAGGTTGTCCAGTTCCGCCCCGAGGGCCGAGGAGCGCAGCTTGCGCGCCACCAGGCCGTCGAAGAGGTCGCACATCGAGCCGATCAGCAGCAGCGTGACCGCCGTGGCGGCGCTGTGCCGGTCCGGAGCGGCGTCCGGGTTGGTGATGTGCGGGACGAGGACCCCGGTGGTGATCGAGTAGATCGCCAGGAAGCCGCAGACGGCGTTCCCGAGGGTCAGGAAGTCCGCGGTGGACAGGTGCTGGGGAGAGCGCGGTGCGCGCAGCTCGCGGTCGCGCGCCCAGCGGCGGCGGCGCAGGGCCGTCTCCTCGTCGTCCAGGCCGACGATTGTCTCAGGATCAGTCACGGTCAAGGCGTGTCACCCCGGCGGTGGTCTTCTGGCCGACCTCGACGCCGACCTCGACGCCGGCCGGCAGGTAGGTGTCGACCCGGGACCCGAACCGGATCAGACCGATCCGCTCGCCCTGCTCGACCTTGGTACCGGCGTCGACGTACGGCACGATGCGGCGGGCCACGGCCCCCGCGATCTGGACCATCTCGATGTCGCCGAGCTCGGTGTCGAAGTGCCAGACGACCCGCTCGTTCTGGTCGCTGTCCTTGTTGAACGCGGGCACGAAGCCGCCCGCGACGTGCTCGACCGACGTCACCGTGCCCGGCAGGGGCGCGCGGTTGACGTGGACGTTCAGCGGGCTCATGAAGATCGCGACCCGGGTGCGCCCGTCCGGCCAGGCGTCGATGCTCTGCACCACGCCGTCCGCCGGGGAGATCACTCTGCCCGTGCCGATCTCACGCTCGGGGTCGCGGAAGAACCACAGCATGCCGGCGCTCAGCGCGCAGGCGGGGACCGCCGCCAGGGCCCAGGTGCCGCTGCGCCGGGTGAGGGCGGTGGTCACGGCGGCCGTGGCGAGGGTGGGGACGAACCAGGGGGTGGCTCCGCGCGCGATGGTCACGCGGGGTCGCCGACCGGCCGCCGGGGCTGCGAGGGCATCGCGGTCCGTGACGGAGGTGTGAGGGGACGGGCTGATGGGCATCGAAGACCTTTGTCGCGGGGGATCATGGCCGCTGGACGGGGGCCACCGCGGGATCGGTAATAGAGGGACGGCTTGCTGTCCCGGTGGATGCTATCGGGAGCACACGGTGGGTGGGCAACCCGCCTGCTCGTTCATGTGTCCGGTGGGAGCGCGTGCACGCGCCCACTCGTACGACCGTAGCTCGACCCGTCCCGGTTCCCAAGGGACCGGGCGCGGCTGGTGACGCTTGTCTCAGCGCGGCCGGAGGCTGAACCGGGGTCGTGCGCACGAGCACGGGCCGCCCGGGAAACGGCCGAAGCGGCCGGATTCGGGTGCGCGGAAGCGGCCGCGGGGCGCGCAGCTTCTTCGGTACGCCCTACGGCCGCTTCCGGCGGGCCGTGCCCGGCTCCCGGCGGACCAGGCCGGGGGCCGCCGGTGGCACGGCGGACGGCCGGGACGGGCCCGCACGCCCGTCGACCGGCGGTTCGGAGGGGTCCCCCGCGGGGTGCGGGGGACCGTCCGGTCACTCGGCGATCCGGTACTCCTCCAGGAGCCGGCGCCCGACGATCATCTTCTGGATCTCCGCAGTTCCTTCACCGATGAGCAGCATCGGGGCCTCGCGGTAGAGGCGCTCGATCTCGTACTCCTTGGAGAAGCCGTAGCCGCCGTGGATGCGGAAGGCGTCCTCGACGACCTCCTTGCAGTACTCCGAGGCCAGGTACTTGGCCATGCCGGCCTCGAGGTCGTTGCGCTCGCCGGAGTCCTTCTTGCGGGCGGCCATGACCATCATCTGGTGGGCGGCCTCGACCTTGGTGGCCATCTCGGCGAGCTTGAACTGGATGGCCTGGTGCTCGGCGATCTTCTTGCCGAAGGTGGAGCGCTGCTGGGCGTAGGAGATGCCCAGCTCGAAGGCGCGGCGGGCGACGCCGCAGCCGCGGGCGGCGACGTTGACGCGGCCGACCTCGACGCCGTCCATCATCTGGTAGAAGCCCTTGCCCGGGACGCCGCCGAGGACGCGGTCGGCCGGGATGCGGACGTCCTGGAGCACCAGCTCCGTGGTGTCGACGCCCTTGTAGCCCATCTTCTCGATCTTCCCGGGCACGGTCAGGCCGGGGACGGTCGGGTTCGGGCCGAAACCGGCCGTCTTCTCGATCAGGAAGGTGGTCATGTTCTTGTACGGGGAGCTGCCGCCCTCGTCGGTCTTGCACAGGACCGCGACGAGGGTGGAGGTGCCGCCGTTGGTGAGCCACATCTTCTGGCCGTTGAGGACGTAGGAGTCGCCGTCCCTGACGCCCTTGGTGGAGATGGCCGAAACGTCCGAGCCGAGGCCGGGCTCGGACATGGAGAAGGCGCCGCGGATTTCCCCCGCGGCCATCTTCGGCAGGAAGTGGTCCTTCTGCTCCTGGGTGCCGTGGGCGTTGATCATGTGCGCCACGATGAAGTGCGTGTTCACGATGCCGGAGACGGACATCCAGCCGCGGGCGATCTCCTCGACCACCAGGGCGTAGGTGAGCAGGGACTCGCCGAGGCCGCCGTACTCCTCGGGGATGGTGAGGCCGAAGAGGCCGAGCTGCTTCATCCCCTCGACGATGGCGGTCGGGTACTCGTCCTTGTGCTCCAGCTCGGTCGCGACAGGAATGATCTCCTTGTCGACGAAATCCCGCACGGTGGCGAGGATGTCCCGCTGGATCTCGGTGAGGCCGTCGGTCTGTGCGAGGCGTCCCATCGTGCGGCTCCGGAAGTTCGAAAAGTGGCGGGGGGGGGGGATTTCCGGGGGCCCTGCCGGCGTGGCTGCGGCAGCAGGGCCCCCGACCGGGTGGGGGTCGGCCGATGACGGCGGCCTTCCCCTCCGGGGTCTCTGTGGAGGGGAGGGCTAGGAAAGGGGCTCGGGGCGGCCGGGCTGCTCGCCGCCGCGCGCCTTGATGTACGTCTCGGTCGGCACCATCACCTTGCGGCGGAAGATGCAGACGACCGTGCCGTCCTGCTTGTACCCCTTGGTCTCGACGTACACGATGCCCCGGTCGTCCTTGGACTTGGACGGCCACTTGTCGAGCACGGTCGTCTCGCCGTAGATCGTGTCGCCGTGGAAGGTCGGCGCGATGTGGCGCAGCGACTCGATCTCCAGGTTGGCGATCGCCTTGCCGGAGACGTCCGGGACGGACATGCCCAGCAGCAGCGAGTAGATGTAGTTGCCCACCACGACGTTCCTGCCGAAGTCCGTCGTCCTCTCCGCATAGTTGGTGTCCATGTGGAGGGGGTGGTGGTTCATGGTGAGCAGGCAGAAGAGGTGGTCGTCGTACTCGGTGACCGTCTTGCCGGGCCAGTGCTTGTAGACCGCCCCGACCTCGAACTCCTCGTAGGTGCGTCCGAACTGCATGGCTCAGGTCCTCAGCTTTCCGGGATCTCGAACTTGGTGGTGCGCTGCATGCCGGCGGCGCGGCCCTTGCCGGAGACGACCAGGGCCATCTTGCGGCTGGCCTCGTCGATCATCTCGTCGCCGAGCATCGCGGAGCCCTTGGCACCGCCCGCCTCGGAGGTGCAGTAGTCGTACGCGTCGAGGATCAACTCGGCGTGGTCGTAGTCCTCCTGGGAGGGCGAGTAGATCTCGTTCGCGGCGCCGACCTGGTCCGGGTGCAGCACCCACTTGCCGTCGAATCCGAGGGCGGCCGAGCGGCGGGCGACCTCGCGGTAGCCCTCCTGGTTGCGGATCTGGAGGTACGGGCCGTCGATCGCCTGGAGGTCGTTGGCGCGGGCGGCCATCAGGATGCGCATCAGGATGTAGTGGTAGGCGTCGGCGCCGTAGCCGGGCGGCTGCTCGCCGACGACCAGGGACTTCATGTTGATCGAGGCCATGAAGTCGGCCGGGCCGAAGATGATGGTCTCCAGGCGGGGCGAGGCCTCGGCGATCGCGTCGACGTTGATCAGGCCCTTGGCGTTCTCGATCTGCGCCTCGATGCCGATGCGGCCGACCTCGAAGCCCATGGTCTTCTCGATCTGGGTGAGCAGGAGGTCCAGCGCCTTGACCTGCCCGGCGTCCTGGACCTTCGGCAGCATGATGCAGTCGAGGTTGGGGCCGGCGCCCTCGACGACGGTGATCACGTCGCGGTACGTCCAGTGCGTGGTCCAGTCGTTGACGCGGACGACGCGGGTCTTGCCGCTCCAGTCGCCGTTGTTGAGGGCGTCGACGATGTGGTGGCGGGCGCTCTCCTTGACCAGCGGGGCGCAGGCGTCCTCGAGGTCGAGGAAGACCTGGTCGGCCGGCAGGCCCTGGGCCTTCTCCAGGAAGCGCGGGTTGCTGCCCGGCACGGCGAGACAGGAGCGGCGCGGGCGCAGGCGGTTGACGGTCATGGGTGTTGAGGGTTCCTTCCCAGTGGTCAGCTGGTCAGCTGGTGGCCGCGGTCGGTGCGGGCGTCCACGGCTGGAGCTTGTTGGCCAGCCGGATCTCGTCCACGATCCGGCCGATGATGGTCGTGATGCCGAAGTCCTTCGGGGTGAACACGGCGGCGACGCCGGCGGCCTTGAGGGCCTCGCCGTCCGCTGCCGGGATGATGCCACCCACGATCACCGGAACATCCTGCACCCCGGCCCGTCGCAGCCGCTTCAGCACGTCGGGCACCAGCTCGGTGTGCGCGCCGGAGAGGATGGACAGGCCCACGCAGTGCACGTCCTCCGCGACGGCGGCGGAGACGATCTGCTCCGGGGTGAGCCGGATGCCCTGGTAGACCACCTCGAACCCGGCGTCGCGGGCCCGGACGGCGATCTGCTCGGCGCCGTTGGAATGCCCGTCCAGGCCGGGCTTGCCGACCAGCAGGCGCAGCCGTCCGGAGCCCAGCTCCTCGGCGGTGGCGGCCACGGCGGCGCGGACCTGCTCCAGCTCCCCGCCGGGCTCGGCCGCGACGGCCACCGGGGCGCCGCCCACGCCGGTGGGGGCGCGGTACTCGCCGAACACCTCGCGCAGGGCGAAGGACCACTCGCCGGTGGTGACCCCGGCGCGGGCACAGGCCAGGGTGGCCGGCATCAGGTTGTCGGTGGTGGCGGCGACGGCCTTGAGCTCGGCCAGCGCCTCCTGGGCGGCGGCCTCGTCACGCTGACCGCGCCAGGCCTCCAGGGCGGCGAGGACGGACTGCTCGGAGGCCGGGTCGACGACCATGATGGCGGTGTCGAGGTCGGCCGTGAGCGGGTTCTCCTCGGTGGTGTCGAAGCAGTTGACCCCGATGATCCTGTCCTCGCCGGACTCGATCCGGGCCCGGCGGGCGGCGTGCGAGGCGACCAGGTTGGACTTCAGGTAGCCGGACTCGACGGCGGGGATCACCCCTCCCATCTCCAGCACCTTGGCGATCTCCGCCTCGGCGCCGGCCAGCAGGTCGGCGGTCTTGGCCTCGACGACCTCGGAGCCGTTGAAGAGGTCCCCGTACTCCAGGAGGTCCGACTCGTAGGCCAGCACCTGCTGGATGCGCAGCGACCACTGCTGGTCCCAGGGCCGGGGCAGACCCAACGCCTCGTTCCAGGCGGGGAGTTGGACGGCGCGGGCGCGGGCGTCCTTGGAGAGGGTGACGGCCAGCATCTCCAGGACGATCCGCTGGACGTTGTTCTCCGGCTGCGCCTCGGTCAGGCCCAGGGAGTTGACCTGCACCCCGTAGCGGAAGCGGCGCTGCTTGGGGTCGGTGACCCCGTAGCGCTCCCTGGTGACCTTCTCCCAGAGCCGGCCGAAGGCGCGCATCTTGCACATCTCCTCGACGAAGCGCACGCCGGCGTTGACGAAGAAGGAGATCCGGGCGACGACCTCGCCCATCCGCTCGGCGGGCACCTGGCCGGAGTCGCGCACCGCGTCGAGCACCGATATGGCGGTGCACATCGAGTACGCGATCTCCTGCACGGGCGTGGCCCCGGCCTCCTGCAGGTGGTAGCTGCAGATGTTGATCGGGTTCCACTTGGGGATGTTGCCGACCGTGTAGGCGATCATGTCGGTGATCAGGCGCACCGAGGGGCCGGGCGGGAAGACGTGCGTCCCGCGCGACAGGTACTCCTTGACGATGTCGTTCTGGGTGGTGCCGGTGAGCTTGGCGACGTCGGCGCCCTGCTCCTCGGCGACCACCTGGTAGAGCGCCAGTAGCCACATGGCGGTGGCGTTGATCGTCATGGAGGTGTTGGTCTGTTCCAGCGGGATGCCCTCGAACAGGGTGCGCATGTCTCCGACGTGGCCGACCGGGACGCCGACGCGGCCGACCTCGCCGCGGGCGAGGATGTGGTCGGAGTCGTAGCCGGTCTGGGTCGGCAGGTCGAAGGCGACGGACAGGCCGGTCTGGCCCTTCGCCAGGTTCCGCCGGTAGAGCGCGTTGGAGTCGCTCGCGGTGGAGTGGCCGGCGTAGGTCCGCATCAGCCAGGGGCGGTCGCGCTTCTGGGGCTCGGTCATGGGAGGCGGCTCACACGTTCCTGAAGCGGTTGATGGCGTCGATGTGCTCGGCGCGGAACTCGGCGTCGCGGACGCCCAGGCCCTCCTCGGGGGCCAGGCACAGGACGCCGACCTTGCCCTGGTGCTTGTTGTGGTGCACGTCCAGGGCGGCCTGGCCGGTCTCCTCCAGGGAGTAGACCTTGGACAGGGTCGGGTGGATCTTGCCCTTGGCGACCAGGCGGTTGGCCTCGAACGCCTCGCGGTAGTTGGCGAAGTGCGAGCCGACGATCTTCTTGAGCGACATCCACAGGTACCGGTTGTCGTACTGGTGCATGAAGCCGGAGGTGGAGGCGCAGGTGACGATGGTCCCGCCCTTGCGGGTGACGTACACCGAGGCGCCGAAGGTCTCGCGGCCCGGGTGCTCGAAGACGATGTCCACGTCCTCGCCGCCGGTGAACTCGCGGATCTTCGAGCCCAGGCGCTTCCACTCGCGCGGGTCCTGGGTGTTCTCGTCCTTCCAGAACCGGTAGCCCTCGGCCGAGCGGTCGATGATCGCCTCGGCGCCCATGGCGCGGCAGATCTCGGCCTTCTGGTCGCTGGAGACCACGCAGATCGGGGTGGCGCCGCCGGCCAGCGCGTACTGGGTGGCGTACGAGCCGAGGCCGCCGCTGGCGCCCCAGATCAGCACGTTGTCGCCCTGCTTCATGCCCGCGCCGTTGCGCGAGACCAGCTGGCGGTACGCGGTGGAGTTGACCAGGCCCGGGGAGGCGGCCTCCTCCCAGGAGAGGTGCTTGGGCTTGGGCAGCAGCTGGTTGGTCTTGACCAGGGCGAGCTGGGCCAGGCCGCCGAAGTTGGTCTCGAAGCCCCAGATGCGCTGCTCCGGGTCCATCATCGTGTCGTTGTGGCCGTCCGGGGACTCCAGCTCGACGGAGAGGCAGTGCGCCACGACCTCGTCGCCCGGCTTCCAGACGTTGACCCCGGCGCCGGTGCGCAGCACCACGCCCGCGAGGTCGGAGCCGAGGACGTGGTACGGCAGGTCGTGCCGCTTGGTCAGCGGGGAGAGCCGCCCGTAGCGCTCCAGGAAGCCGAAGGTGGAGACCGGCTCGAAGATCGAGCTCCACACGGTGTTGTAGTTGACCGAGCTGGCCATGACGGCCACCAGGGCCTCGCCCGGGCCCAGTTCGGGCAGGGCGACCTCGTCGAGGTGAAGGGACTTGCGGGGGTCCTTGTCGCGGCTGTCGAGGCCCGCGAACATCTGCTCCTCGTCCTTGTGGAGCGTGACCGCCCGGTAGGACTCGGGGAGCTTGATCGCCGCGTAGTCGGCCGACGTGGCGTCGGTGCTGAGGATCGCGTCGAGGATTTCCTGCATGGCTGCCTCCGAAGGCGTACCTGTGTGAGGGCACAGGGCGTCTGGGGGAGCCGGGAGCGGACACCGGCTTCGCTGGTACGGGTTGGTGGTGGGCTGGTCAGTTCGGGGCCCGCGGTGGGTCGGGCGCTACTGGCACTGCTCCCGGGGTGTGGGAACGCCGGACGACGGCGCGCCGTGGTGGGGAGCCGCGGCGCCGCGACTGGTGAGTAACAAGGTAGTGGCACCCTGTGCCAGGCGTAAAGACACCGGGTGTCACGAATTTGGACGGCCCGGAAAGGTGGCGAAACGGGCGTGACGCGCGTTGACCGGGTACGCGAAGGGCCCGTGCCGGTTTCCCGGCGCGGGCCCTTCGTATCGCTCTGACCTGCGGTTATTTGGGGCTCAGGACTCCCTGGCGCCGCTCAGTGCGGCGCGGATGCTGTCCACCACCACGTCCAGCGGGGCGTCCGTCCGGGCGACTGTGATGAGCACCTCACCTTGGGGGCTGGCACTCAGTGCGCTCTCCGCCACCACCTCCCCGGGGGCCCCATTGGCACCCGGTGCCACTACGGAGCCCCGGCGTCTGGCACCCGGTTCACTGGCCGCCCAGAAGGTGCGGCGGATCACCTCGAAGGAGTGGTCCAGCTGCGCCTCCACGTCCCCCCGGCCGCCGGCCCTCAGCCAGCGCCGCAGCACGTGGTTGTGCGCCGCGACCACCGCCGCCGCCGAGACCTCGGCCAGCATCGAGTCGTCCTCGCCGCCGCGCTGCCAGCCCGAGGGGATCGGCTCGCCGGTGTCGAAGCGGCCCAGCAGGTAGCGGGTGAACAGCCGCTCGTACCGGGCGACCACGGCGATCTCCCGCTCGCGCAGCGCCGGGACCTGACGGATCAGCTGGTAGCGCGCCACGGACACCCCCGGGGTGGAGGCGTACATCCGCAGCACCTCCTTGATGCCCCGGCAGACCACGTCCAGCGGGTGCTCCTCCGGCTCGGCGCTGGCCAGCAGGTCCGCCACCCGGATCAGGGTGTCGTCGTGGTCGGGGAAGATCGCCTCCTCCTTCGACCGGAAGTACCGGAAGAAGGTGCGCCGGGCGACGCCGGCGGCGGCCGCGATCTGGTCGACCGTCGTCTCCTCGTAGCCCTGCGTGGCGAACAGGTCCATCGCGGCCGTGGCCAGGTCCTGGCGCATCTGCTGGCGCTGCGCGGCCGCCCGGCGGCTGCCGGGCCCGCCCTCCGGACCGGTGCCCCCGGTCGAGGTGACCGTCCGGTCGGTGCCGCGCGGGCCTGCGGGGTGCTGCGGGGAGGCTGACTGAACCCGATCCATGTCCGGAACGCTACACGGCCCCGGTGGAGCGTCCGCGGCCCTTCCCCGGCGTACCGGGGCCACCGGGCCGGTCACCGCCGGGCGGGGCCAGCGCGCGGCCACGGCGCCCGGCGCCCAGCCCGGCCCGCCCGCCCCGCCGCCGTACGCGGCGGGGCCGCCGGGCCCGCCTCCGGATCGGCCGCTCACCGGCGCGCGTGGTCGCGGAAGCCGCGGCCGGTCTTGCGGCCCAGGCAGCCCGCCGCGACCAGGTGCTCCAGCAGCGGGGCGGCGGCCAGGCCCGGCTCGCGGAACTCCTGGTGCAGCACCCGCTCGATGGCCAGCGAGACGTCCAGCCCGACGACGTCCAGCAGCTCGAAGGGGCCCATCGGGTAGCCGCAGCCCAGCTTCATCGCGGTGTCGATGTCGTCCACCGTCGCGTAGTGCTCCTGGAGCATCCGCACCGCGTCGTTCAGGTAGGGGAACAGCAGGGCGTTGACGATGAACCCCGCCCGGTCGCCGCACTCCACCGGGTGCTTGCGCACCTTCGCCGTCAGCTCCAGCACCGTCGCGGTGACGTCCGGGGCGGTCAGCACGGTGGAGACCACCTCGACCAGCTTCATCGCCGGGGCCGGGTTGAAGAAGTGCATGCCGATCACGTCCTGCGGCCGCGAGGTCGCGGTCGCGCAGCTGATCACCGGCAGGGAGGAGGTGGTGGTGGCGAGCACCGCGCCCGGGCGGACGACCTTGTCCAGGGCAGCGAACAGCTCCCGCTTCACCGCGAGGTCCTCGGCCACCGCCTCGACCACCAGGTCCACCTCGGCCAGCTGCGCGTAGTCCCCGACCGGGGTGACCAGCGCCAGCGCCTCGTCCCGCTGCTCCGCGCCCAGGCGGCCCTTGGCCACCGAGCGGTCCAGGGACTTCGCCAGCTGCGCCTTGGCGCGCTCGGCCTTCTCCTGGCTGCGGGCGGCCAGCAGCACCGGGTGCCCGGCCTTGGCGAACACCTCGACGATGCCGGTGGCCATCGTCCCCGAGCCGCAGACGCCGACGGTGCGGACGGCGCGGCCCGGCACCTTCGGCCGCGCGGGGCCGGTGGCCGCGTCCACGGCCCTGGAGGAGCCCGGCGCCTCGTACGTGTAGAAGCCCCGGCCCGACTTGCGGCCCAGCAGCCCGGCCGAGACCAGCTGGCCGAGGATCGGCGCGGGCGCGTGCAGCCGGTCGCGCGACTGCTCGTACATCGCCTCCAGCACCGTGCGGGCGGTGTCGATCCCGATGAGGTCGAGCAGCGCCAGCGGGCCCATCGGCAGGCCGCAGCCCAGGCGCATCGCGGCGTCGATGTCCTCGCGCGAGGCGTACCGGGACTCGTACATCGCGGCCGCCTGGTTCAGGTAGGCGAACAGCAGGCCGTTGACCACGAAGCCGGCCCGGTCGCCCGCCGCCACCGGCTCCTTGCCGAGGTCCCGGGCGAAGGCGGCGGCGTCCTCGGCGGTCTGGGGGGAGGTCAGCACGGTGCGCACGACCTCGACCAGCTTCATGCTGTGCACCGGGTTGAAGAAGTGCAGGCCCAGCACCCGCTCCGGCCGCGCGGTGGCGGCGGCGATCCGGGTGACGGACAGCGCGGTGGTGCCGGTGGCCAGCACCGTCTCCGGCGGGCAGATCCGGTCCAGCTCGGCGAAGACCTCCCGCTTGAGGTCCAGCTGCTCGGGCACCTCCTCGACCACCAGGTCCGCAGCGGCGGCGGCCGCGAGCTCGTGGCCGACGGTGATCCGGGCCAGCAGCGCGGTGCGCTCCTCGGCGGTGATCCGCTCGCGGTCGACCGCGTGGGCGGTCGCCTCCTCGATCCGGGCCAGCGCCCGGGCCGCCGAGTCCTCGCCGGCCTCGATGCCGATCACCCGGCGGCCGCTCCTGGCGATCGCGACGGCGACGCCGGCGCCCATCGTGCCGAGGCCGACGACGGCGACCGTGGGGAAGGGACGCTCCATGTCCTGACTCCTAGTCATGAAGGGCCCGCGCGCGCTCCGGCGGGCGGCCGCCGCGCCCGTCGACGGACACGGGGGCGGCCGCCGCCGGAGGAGGGTCCGCGCGCGGGGGCTTGGGGAGATGACGGGTGGCGCCACCCCGGGGCGTGGCCGGTCCGCTCCGGCCGAACTGCGGGGGGTGTGCCGTGCTGCTCAGGCGCTCGGGTGAAGGCGAGGCTGACGGGAGGAGTGCACCCGGCCCGCCGCGGTTCGCGGCACCGGCCGGTGACGGCGCATCGCGCGGACGCCGTGGACACGGCGCCGCAGGCCCCGCCGGTGCGGCTCCCGAAGCCCGGCGGTGATGCGTGCGGCCACTGTAGCGAAGCTACTCATCAGTAGGAAGGGGTCGGACGAAAACCGTTCGAGCCCCGGGACGGGCCTTCGCTAGGGTGAGCGACGCGGGGGCGGCTCCGCGGCGTGCTTCCTTCTCCTCATCTTTGAAATGATCCGAGCGCGCCCACTCTCCGCCCCCGCTTCGTCGTATCCACCCGGGGGAGCCGTGAAGAAGAAGACGGGCGCCGCCACGCCCGACACCGGCCTGGACGCCTACCTGCTGCGCCGCCACGGCGCCGTACGGATCGGGCCCGGAGCCGCGCCCGAGGAACCGCAGCCGTGGACGGCCGAGGGCCTCGTCGCCCTGGAGGCCGACCTCGCCCAGCGCGGCTACGCCCTCACCCGGGGCCTGCGCGCCGCCCTGGCCCGGCTGCGCCCCGCCGACCTCGGCGGGGCCGGAGCCCTGCTGCTCGCCCGGCTCGACGCGATGCTCGGCGCCGACCGCCGCCACAGGCCCCTCTTCCGGGGCTTCCCCGACGGCGTGCCCCGGCACGCCCGCGCCACCTACTCCGCGACGGTCCGGGCCTACCTGCTCTGCCAGGAGTCCCAGATCTGCTTCGCCTGCGAGCGCGGCAGCCTGGACGCCGGGATCGGCGCCCTCGCCCCCTGCGCCCACCTGCTCTGCGGCGACTGCTACGACGCACTGGTGATCGCGGACGGCGGCCACGCGTGCCCGTACTGCGCAACCCCGCTCGGCCAGGAGGAGCGCTACCTCTCCCTCGACGTGAAGGCCGTCCGCAACGCGGCCCGCAGGCTCCGGCCGGGCAGCCTGCTGAAGCCGCTGCGCCTGGCCGGCACCGCCGACGCCGAGGAGACCGCGGCCGCCGAACTCGCCGCGCTGCTCTCCCGGCAGACCCCGCTCAACCCGCAGGACCGCGAGGACCTCGCCCTGCTGCTCGACCATGCCCCGGCCGACCCGGCCGCCTGGCTGCCCGTTGAGATCCCCGTCCGCGAGAGCCGCGCCACCGTCCTCGCCGCCCTGCTGCGCCGCGACCGCGAGGCCGCCCGCCCCGTACTGGCCGCCCACCTCACCACCGCCACCGACGTGCTGCGGCTGATCTGGGCCTGGTCCGGCGCCGAGCCCGACCTGCTGCCCGAGACCGCCCGCGCCCTGCGCCTGCGCAACCTGCCCCGCCCGCTGCGCCGCGACCTGCTCGCCCTCCTCGACGCCCTCCCGGTCGGCGCCCTCGCCGAGGACCTCGGCCGCCACCGCCAGGCCTGGCTGCGCGCCGGCGAACTGCTGCACCCGTACGAGCACCGCGCCCGATTCCCGTACGCGGCCGCCGCCTTCGCCGTGCTGCGCGGGACGGACCTGGCGAAGAGCCCCGAGCTGCGCGAGGCGCCCGCCCCGCTGCGGGTGCGCGAGACGCGCCGCGGCCGCGCCCGGCTCACCGTCGAGACCTTCGCCGCCCGGGTCGAGTACGCCCTGCTGCGCGGCGAAGTGCCCGAAGCCGTCGGCCTGTTGGCCACCCGCCCGGGCGAGCTGGCGCGCCGGCTGCACCACCTGCTGCGCGTCCACGCCGACTGGGCGCCCGGCGAGCCCACGCCCGCCGCACTGCTCGACGCCCTGCCGGGCGCGCTGCGCGCCGTCGCCCCCGGCCCGCTGCTCGGCGCGTACGGGCGGCTGCGCGGCCCTCGCGAGGCGGGCGAGCGCCGGCTCTACTTCCCGCGCGGCCGGGTCGCCTCCGCGCACGGCCGCTTCGACGAGGGCACCGTCGTCCCGGCCGAACTCAGCGCGCCCGTCTGCGCCCTGATCGAGGCCGAACTGCTGCGCCGCGCCGGGCGGTCCGAGCCCTGCGAGCTCGCCGTGATCGACGCCGGGCTCGCCGACCTGGTCGTGCCGTTCGCCGAGCGCGCCAGCGCCAGGACGCTCGTCGCCCTGCCGCGCGGCAGCGTGCAGCGGCTCCCCGCCGGGGAGCACGTCCGGCTGTTCGTGCACTGGATGCAGCGGGTGAACCAGCGCGTCGACCTCGACCTGTCCGTCGCCTTCTACGACGAGGACTGGGCGTTCACCGGCCTCTGCGACTACACCAACCTCGTCCTCGGCCCGCGCTCCGCCGTCCACTCCGGGGACTTCACCACCGCCCCGCCGCCGCACGGCGCCACCGAGTTCGTCGACCTCGACCTGGCCTCCCTCGACAAGGCGGGCGCCCGCTACGCCGTGGTCGTCGTGTTCAGCTACAACGACGTCCCCTTCGAGGACCTCACCGACGCCTTCGCCGGCTTCATGACCCTCGACCCCGCCGAGGCGGCCCGCGTCCGCAAGGGCGCCTTCCGCCCCAAGGAGCTGCGCCAGCGCCTCGACCTCGCCGGGGACGCCCGGGTCTGCCTGCCGATGATCGTCGACCTCCGGGAGCGCACCCACACCTGGACGGACCTCAACGTCGCCGCCGACCCCGGGTTCCACAACCTCTACCGCCACCAGGAGAAGATCGGCTCCCTCGCCTCGGACGTCCTGCGGCACTTCGGCGCCGGCACCCGCGCCACCCTCTGGGACCTCGCCTGCGCCACCGCCGCGGCCGGCAGCCCCGAGGTGCTGGTGCGCGACCGCAGCGGCCGCACCCTCGACCACTACCGCCGGGGCGCCCGGGAACCGGTGGCCGAGTTCGCCGCGCGCCTGCGCGGACTGCACGTGAGCGACCGGCGGATCGAGCAGGCGCCGGACGACACCGCCCGGCAGATCGCCGAACGCCTCGGCGGCGTCCGGGCGTTCACCGCCCTGGTGCACGCCGACGTCCCCGCCCCGGCGGAGGCCTCCGGCGCGCTCTACCGGCTCTACCCGGGCCCGACCGACGCCGCCCCGGACACCCTGGAGCGGCTCACCGCGGGGGAGTGGACGGCCCGCTTCGCCCCGAACGGGTGAACGGGCGGACGGGCGTCCAACCGGACCACCCGTAGGGGGAGTTACGACCCCGGGGCGGGCGGGGCAGCATGGTGGCATGAGCACCGGAACGAGCCTGGGAGCCCCCGCCCCGCCCGCCGCGCCCTCCGAGGCCTTTGATGCGGCCTCCGGCGCGGCGGAGGCCGCCGTCGCGCTGCCCCCGCGCGCCGAGCGCGCCGCCCGCGCCGAGGCGGTGGCCGACCGGCTGCGCACCGCCGCCGTCGAGGCCGTCGCCGTCACCTGGGTCGACAACGCGGGCATCGCCCGGGTCAAGGCCGTCCCGCTCGCCGGCCTGCGGCACGCCGCCGAGTGGGGCGTCGGCGCCGCCCCCTGCTTCGACGTGTTCCTCGCCGACGACGGGATCACCACCAGCCCCCTCATCGGCGGCCCCGTCGGAGACCTCCGGCTCTACCCCGACCTCGACCGGGTCGTCCCCCTCGCCGCCCAGCCCGGCTGGGCCTGGGCCCCCGGCGAGCGCTACACCCAGGACGGCACCCCGCACCCCGGCTGCCAACGGCTGTTCGCCCGCCGGGCGGAGGCCGCCGCCGCCTCGCGCGGCCTGAGCCTCAAGGCCGGCATCGAGGTCGAGTGGGTCGCCGCCCTGGACGGCCCCCCGGAGGAGCCCCCGCGCTACCCGACGCACGGCCCCGCGTACGGGATGCACCGGCTCACCGACCTCTCCGACTACCTGCGCGACGTGCTGCGCGCCCTCGGCGAGCAGGGGCTCACGGTGCTGCAGATCCACCCCGAGTACTCCCCGGGCCAGTTCGAGGTCTCCGTCGCCCCCGAGGGCCCGGTCGCCGCCGCCGACACCTCCGTCCTCATCCGCCACACGATCCGCGCCGTCTCCGCGCGGTACGGCCTGCGGGTCTCCTTCGCCCCCGTCGTCGAGGTCGACGGCGTCGGCAACGGCGGCCACCTGCACCTGAGCCTCTGGCGCGAGGGCCGCAACCTGGGCCACGGCGGCCCCGGCCCGCACGGGCTCACCGCCGAGGCCGAGGGCTTCCTCACCGGCGTCCTCGGCGAACTGCCCGCCCTGCTGGCGCTCGGCTGCTCCAGCCCCGCCGGGTACCTGCGGCTGGTGCCCCAGCACTGGTCCGGGGCCTTCCACTGCTGGGGGCTGGAGAACCGCGAGGCCGCCCTGCGGCTGGTCACCGGCACCACCGGGGAGCGGGCCTCGGCCGCCAACGCCGAGGTCAAGTGCTTCGACGCCAGCGCCAACCCGTACCTCGCCGTCGGCGGGGTGATCGCCGCGGGCCTCGCGGGCCTGGCCGAAGGCCGCCGCCTGCCACCGGAGTTCACGGGGGATCCGGCCGCCGCCGAGCCCGGCGCCGTCCCTCGGCTGCCCACCCGCCCCGCCGAGGCGCTGGCCGCGTACGAGGCCTCGCCGGTGCTGCGCGAGGCCCTCGGCGAGCCGCTCTTCCAGGCGGTAGCCTCGGTGCGCCGCGCGGAGGCGCAGCAGTACGAGGCCGCCGGGGCCGAGGAGTTGGTGGCCGCGACGCGCTGGAGGTACTAGGCGTGGACGTCGGGGCCCTGGTCGACCACCACTGCCACAGCGTGGTGGCGGCCGACCTCGCCGAGGACGCGTTGGCCGGGCTGCTCACCGAGTCCGACCGGCCGCCCGCGCCCGGCTGTTCGCCCTTCGACAGCGCCCTGGGCCTGGCCGTGCGGCGCTGGTGCCCGCCCGCGCTCGGCCTGCCCGCGCACGCCCCGGCCGCCGAGTACCTCGCCCGCCGCCGCGAGCTGGGCGGGGCCGAGGCCACCGCCCGGCTGCTCGTGGCCGCCGGGCTGGACACCTGCCTGGTGGACACCGGGCTCACCGCCGCCGCCGGTCACGAGCTGCTGCCCCTGAGCGAACTCGCCGCCGCCACCGGCGCGTCGGTGCGCGAGGTCGTCCGGCTGGAGACCGTGGCCGAGTCGGTCGAGGCCTCGGCCGCCTCCGCCGAGGACTGGCCCCGCGCCGTCGCCGAGGCCCTGGCGGCCGCCGCCACCGGCGCCGTCGCCGTCAAGTCGGTGCTCGCCTACCGGCACGGGCTCGCCGCCCCCGCCGAACGCCCCGCCCGTACGGCCGTGGTGGCCGCCGCCGGCGCCCGGCTGCGCGGGGGCCGGACCCGGCTCACCGAGCCCGTGCTGCTGCACCACCTGCTCTGGACGGCCGTGGACGTCTGCGCCGAGCTGCGCCTGCCCCTCCAACTCCACACCGGCTTCGGCGATCCGGACCTCACCCTGCACCTGGCCGATCCCTCCCTCCTGACGGCCTTCGTCCGCGCCGCCGAGCCCTCCGGCGTCCCGCTGGTGCTGCTGCACGGCTACCCGTACCACCGCCAGGCCGCCTGGCTGGCCCAGGCCTTCCCCACCGTGTACACCGACCTCGGGCTCACCGCCTCCTACACCGGGCCCCGCGCGGCGGCCGTGCTGGGGGAGATGCTGGAGCTCGCGCCCTTCGGCAAACTGCTGTTCTCCACCGACGCCTACGGGCTGCCGGAGCTGTTCCTCGTCGGCGCCGCCCAGTTCCGGCACGCACTGGGTTCGCTGCTCGCCGACTGGCGGGCGGACGGCGCCTGTTCGGCCTCCGACGCCCGCCGGATCGCCGCCCTGGTCGCGGGCGGCACCGCGCGTCGGCTGTACGCGCTCTAACGGGCCGGTCCGCACGTAGACGAACCATCACTTTTTAACAATTATCTTTTCTGTTACCTGCCTTGAGCTGCGGACTCCTGCCATCCGCGGTTGGCGTAGATGTGACGATTAGATGACTACCTCTTGCGCATTTAAGGCAATCTTCATTAGCGTCCCGGTCATTCCCTGTGCACCTGCCTCACCGCAGCTGCCCGCATGTGACGACTCGGGAGGGCCAACCCCTATGAGAGTTCCTCGGATCAGCCGGACCCGGTACGCGGCTGTGGGCCTCGTGCTCGCCACCGCCGGCGCCCTCGCGCTCCCGGCCGGCACCGCCGTCGCGGCCCCCACGGCCGACCCGACGACCGGTCCGCTGCTCAGCTACGTCGTCAACACCAAGGCCAACCACGGCCAGGTGCAGAAGGTCGAGAACGCCGTCAAGGGCCTCGGCGGCACGGTGGTCTACTCGTACGAGCAGATCGGCGTCGTCATCGCCCGCTCGAACGACACCAAGTTCGCCGAGAAGCTCCGCCTGGCCAAGGGCGTCGACTCGGTCGGCGCCAGCCGCACCAAGGGCATCCTCGCCTCCGACCAGGGCAAGGCCGACGTCGCCGCCGAGCCGACCGGCACCGCGGCCGCCGGCCAGGAGCCGTACGAGGCCAACCAGTGGGACATGCGCCAGATCGGCGTCGACAAGGCCCACAAGATCTCCCTGGGCAGCCGCAACGTCACGGTCGGCGTGCTGGACTCCGGCATCGACGCCACCCACGAGGACCTGGCCCCCAACGTGGACGCCTCGCAGTCGGTCTCCTGCATCGACGGCAAGCCGAACACCGACTGGAAGGCCTGGCAGCCCACCACCAGCGACCACGGCACCCACGTCGCCGGCACCATAGCCGCCGCCAAGAACGGCAAGGGCATCGTCGGCATCGCCCCGAACGTGAAGCTGGCCGCGGTCAAGGTCGTCGACGACGGCGGCTTCATCTACCCGGAGAACGCGGTCTGCGGCTTCGTGTGGGCCGGCGAGCACAAGTTCAACGTGACGAACAACAGCTACTACGTCGACCCGTGGATGTTCAACTGCCCGAACGACAAGGACCAGTCGGCGATCACCGACGCCGTCCGCAAGGCCGTCGCGTTCTCGCAGCGCAAGGGCGTCCTCAACGTCGCCGCGGCCGGTAACGAGAACATCGACCTGGCGCACAAGACCACCGACGTCTCCAGCCCGGACGACACCACCCCCGGCACCCGCCCGGTCACCAACGACTGCCTGTCGCTGCCGACCGAGCTGGACGGCGTCATCGCCGTCTCCGCCGTGGGCGTCAACGGCGACAAGTCGTACTACTCCAGCTACGGCAAGGGCGTCGTCACCGTCGCCGCGCCCGGTGGCGACCGCCGCTACCAGATCCCGAACACCCCGGACAAGGACGGCCGCATCCTGTCCACCATCCCGGGCAACAAGTACGGCTACATGCAGGGCACCTCGATGGCCACCCCGCACGTCACCGGCGTGGTCGCGCTGCTCGCGAGCACCTTCCCGTGGGCCAGCCCGAACGAGCTGACCGAGCTGCTCACCAACCAGGCCGAGTCCCACGCCTGCCCGACCGGCGACTTCAACCCCGGCGGCGCCGGCGCCTGGAAGGCGAAGTGCGAGGGCGGCGCGGACGACAACGGCTTCTACGGCGCGGGCATCATCAACGCCGAGAAGGCGGTCCAGTGGTGGCGCTGACGCGCACCGCGCAGTGACACCTGATCACCGCTGAACCGGGGAGCGGGGCTTCGGCCCCGCTCCCCGGCTCCGTTCCCGCTCAGTTCTCGTCGAGACCCTCGCCGGGCTCCTCGTCGAAGTGGTGCTCCCACACCGTCTCCACCGAGGGCTTGCCGTGCAGGTCCGGCACGTCGCGCAGCCAGGCCGGGCGGCCGGCGCGGGTGCGGGCCGCCTGGCGCAGTTCGGCCTCGCGCAGCTGCTCGGGGGTGGAGAAGCCCTCCGGCAGCCACTCCCCGGAGAGCACCACCCGGGCGGCCAGGTGGTCGACGTACGCGCGGCGCACGGCGGCCACCGAGTCGAAGCCCGGCTCGCCCTCCAGCCACTCGTCCGGGACGAGGGCCAGCACCTCCTCCAGCAGCCCGACGGTCACCAGCGGCCCGAGGTCCTCGTCGGCCAGCCGGACGTCGGGCGCGCAGGCGCCCAGCGCGTGGGCGCTCATGTCGTAGCGCCGTCCGACGGCGGCCCCGGCGCTCTCCCAGCGGTGGTGGAAGATCAGCGCGGCGCCGTTGTCGATCAGCCAGAGCCGCCCGTGCCAGACCACCAGGTTGGGGTTGTGCACCGTGCGGTCGACGTTGCCGGTGAGCGCGTCCAGCCACACCACCCGCCCGGCCTCGGCGGAGTCGACGGCCAGCATGCCGGGCCGGTAGTCCCGCGCCCCCGGCAGCAGGTCCATCCCGAGGTTGAGCCCGGCGCTGGCCTTGAGCATGTCCTGGATCTCGGCGTCCGGTTCCTGGGCCGCCACCGCCGGGTCGAAGTCCACCAGCCGCAGCTCCGGCACCCGCAGCCCGAGCCGCCGGGCCAGCTCGCCGACGATCACCTCGGCCACCAGCGCCTTGCGCCCCTGTGCGGCACCGGTGAACTTGACCACGTACGTTCCCAGGTCGTCGGTCTCCACCACCCCGGGCACCGAACCGCCCGCCCGCAGCGGATCGACGTAGCGCAACGCTGTCACCTGATCGAGCACACGGGCCACCCTATCCCGGCGCGTCGCGCACCCGCCGCTGTGATTGGCTTGCGGGCACAGCGGTACGGACGCGGTACCCCACCACACGAGGAGAGCAAGGCCATGGGACAGGTGCAGGCCACCACCGAGCGGGTCTACGACGCGGCCCCCGAGCGGGTGTACGAGGCGCTGGCCGACTACCAGGTGACCCGTCCGAAGCTGCTGCCCGCGCAGTACAGCGAGTACGAGGTGCGGGTCGGCGGCACCGGCGCCGGCACCCAGGTGCACTGGCGGCTGCAGGCCACCGAGAAGCGGGTGCGCGACTGCCTGTTCACCGTCTCGGCGCCGAAGCCGGACCAGCTGGTGGAGAAGGACGCCAACTCCACCATGGTGATCACCTGGACGGTCGCGGCCGCGGGCGAGGGCCGTTCCAAGGTCACCGTCTCCGCCACCTGGCAGGGCGCGACCGGCATCGGCGGCTTCTTCGAGCGCACCTTCGCGCCCAAGGGCCTGAACCGCATTCACGACCAGGTGCTGGAGAATCTGGCCGCCGAGGTCCGGTAATCGGATAATCAATAATCCGATCCCGGGAATTCGCCCGGGAATTCGAGCGGCCCGTCCAGCCGTACGAGCGGAAAGCCGTACGGGTGGACGGCCCGCCACCTCCGGGTGACGGGAGCCGCCCGGCACGGGGGAGCCATCCTAGGCTCGCCGCCGTGCATATGACGATCCTTCACGTTTCGCAGCCGGTGGACGGCGGAGTCGCCCGCGTCGTCGCCGATCTGGTCCGCGGGCAGCGGGAGGCCGGCCACCGGGTCCTGGTCGCCTGCCCGCGCGGCGGCCGGCTGGCCGAGGAGGCCTCCGCGGTCGGCGCGCTGGTCCACGACTGGCCCGCCGACCGCTCCCCGGGCCCGTCCAGCGCCGCCGAGACCTGGCGGCTGCGCCGGATCGTCCGGACCGCCGGGCCCGACGTGGTCCACCTGCACAGCGCCAAGGCCGGGCTCGCCGGCCGGCTGGCCGTCCGCGGCGCGGTGCCCACCGTCTTCCAGCCGCACGCCTGGTCCTTCGCCGCCGTGGACGGCGCCGTCGGCGCCGCCACCCTGCGCTGGGAGCGCTACGCGACCCGCTGGGCGCACCGCCTGCTCTGCGTCAGCGTCCAGGAGCGCGCCGACGGCGTGGCCGCCGGGGTCCACGCCGACTGGGCGGTGGTGCCCAACGGCGTGGACGTGCGCCACTACGCGCCCGGCGACCGACGGGCCGCCCGCATCGCGCTCGGCCTGGACCTCGACGCCCCGCTCGCCGTCTGCGTGGGCCGGCTCTGCCGCCAGAAGGGGCAGGACGTGCTGCTGGGCGCCTGGCCTGAGGTGCTGCGCCGGGTGCCGCAGGCCCGGCTGGCGCTGGTCGGCGGCGGCCCGGAGGAGCAGCGGGTGGCCGGCCTCGTCCGGGAGACGGCCGAGCCCTCCCGCGTCCGCCTGGTGGGCGACGTGCCGGACCCGCGCCCCTGGCTGGCGGCCGCCGACCTGGTGGTGCTGCCCTCGCGCTGGGAGGGGATGGCGCTGGCCCCGCTGGAGGCGATGGCGGCGGCCCGTCCGGTGCTGCTGACGGACGTTCCGGGCGCCCGGGAGTGCCTGCCCCCGGCGGAGCGCGCACAGTCGGTGGTCGCGCCGGAGGACGCGGGCGCGCTCGCCACCCGGATGGCCGAGGCGTTGTCCGATCCGATCGAGTGCGAGCGACGCGGTTCCCGGCTGCGGGAGCACGTGGCGGCGCGGCACGACGTGCGGACCGTGGTCGAACAGGTGGACGCGCTGTACCGCCATCTGCTGGGTGCCGGAGCGGCCGTGGGGCGCCGCCGGGCCCGTGTCCCGGAGCGGATCTGATCGTTTCACATGCCGTGAATGCCCGCCGTGACGGCGTGGTCGTATTCGCACCCTCACCCGGATATTCGGTCGAGGTGGCAATCAGAAATACCTATTAATGGGCGGCTGGAATGAAACGGCAAGTCACCTTCCAGTCGGTAACGCTCGATTCGGTATTGTCTGATTTTGCCTGCTTCGTTTCGAATTCTCTCCGGAAATCGAGAGAGCCGAAGGCCGCCCGCGGCAGCAGGCGCCGTCAGGACCGCGCCCACCGGGCCGGGTCGGCCGCCCCCCGCCAACCGGTGCCGGGGCGCCGTCACCCCGGGCACACAGCAGGGGAGTTCGTGCGCTGATGACCATTGACCACGACAGCTTGCCACGATCAGGCGGGCCCCTGCCCGGCCCCCACCGGCCCGGCACCGGACTGCTCGACCGGCCGGCCGGGGCCCCGCGCCCCCGCACCGTCCCGGTACCGCGCCGCCACCGCCGCCCCGTCCCCTCCCGCCTCGCCCTGCCCCTCGCCCTGCTCCAGGTCGACGCCATCGCCCTGTGCACCGCCATGGGCGTCGCCAACCGCGCCATCGACCCGGCCACCCGGCTCGCCCCGCTGCTCGGCGTCGCCGCCGTCCTCCCGCTGCTGCTCCTGCTCAACCTCACCGGCGGCCTCTACCGCACCCGGCTCACCCTCTCCGTCCTGGACGAACTGCCCGCGCTCGCCGTCCGCGCCGTCGTCGCCACCGCCTTCGCCGTCACCCTCGCCGGCTGCCTGGACGGCCGCTGGCCCGACTGCGGCCCGGCCACCCCCGCCCGGCTCACCGTCCTGCTCGGCGCCCAGCTGCTGATCGCCGCCCTCGGCCGCGCCGTCCTCTACCACCTGGTGCGCCGCATCCGCCGCAGCCGCCCCAACCCCGTCCTGGTGCTCGGCGCCGGGCGCCTGGGCCGCCGCGTCGCCGCCGCCCTCGACGAGCACGGCGAGTACGGGATGCGCCCGGTCGGCTTCCTCGACGCCGACCCGCCGCTGCTGCCCGGCGACACCGACCTGCCCGTCCTCGGCGGCCGCGAGGCGCTGGAGCGCGAGGTCCGCCGTCACCGCGTCCACCACGTTGTCGCCACCGCCGGCGCCGCGGACGAGGCCGAGACCGCCGCCACCCTGCGCGAGGCCGCCCGGCTCGGCTGCCAGGTCTGGCTCGTCCCCGCCCTGCGCGAGTACGGCTCCCTGCCCACCGGCCCCGTCTCCGGCGGCGACCACCTGTGGGGCTTCCCCTGCCTGCGCGTCGGCAGCGCCGCGATGCGCCGTCCCGGCTGGGCCGGCAAGCGCGCCCTGGACATCGCCGCCGCCTCCTTCGGCCTGCTGCTGCTCGCCCCCGTCCTCGCCCTGTGCGCCCTCGCCGTCCGCTTCGACACCGGCCCCGGCGTGCTCTTCCGCCAGCAGCGCACCGGCCTGGACGGCCGCGTCTTCACCGTCCTCAAGTTCCGCACCCTGCGCCCCAGCAACGAGCACGAGTCCGCCACCCGCTGGAACATCTCCCAGGACCACCGCATGGGCGCGGTCGGCCGCCTGATGCGCAAGAGCTCGCTGGACGAGCTGCCGCAGCTGTGGAACGTGCTGCGCGGCGACATGAGCCTGGTCGGCCCGCGCCCCGAGCGCCCGTACTTCGTCATGCGGTTCAGCCAGGCCTACCCCGAGTACGCCGACCGCCACCGCGTCCCCGTCGGCCTCACCGGCCTCGCCCAGGTCAACGGCCTGCGCGGGGACACCTCCATCGAGGACCGGGCGCGCTTCGACAACCGCTACATCGAGAGCTGGAGCCTCTGGCAGGACGTCAAGATCCTGTGCCGCACCGCGGTGCTGATGCTCCACCCGGACGGGAGCTGACCCGCGTGGCCCTGACCCTTCCCGCCGTACCGAGCCCGGCGTCGTTACGGAAGACCCTCGCGGCGGCCGCCGACCGGCCCAGCCTGCTGGCCGCCGCGACCGTGCTGCTGGTCTGCGTGCCCACCGGCGAGAAGGACGTCACGGCCGCCGTCCACGTCACCGCGGCCGACGTGGCCTCCCTGGCCCTGGTCGCGCTCACCGCCGTCCACCTGCTGCGCGGGCGGCTGCCCGCCGTCGGCCGCACCACCTGCGTGCTGTTCGGCGGGATCGTGACGGCCGCCGCCGTCGCCACCGTCGGCTCGCTCGACCCGGCGACCAGCGTCACCGGGTTCGTCCGGCTCACCCAGGTGTTCGTCCTGGTGCCCGCCTCCGTGCTCTGCTCGCTGCGCGACCGCACCGACCAGCGGCTCGTCCTCGGCTCCTTCGTGCTCGCCGCGCTCATCCAGGGCGCCGTCGGCGCGAACCAGTACCTCACCCGCACCGGCGCCTCGTACACCGGCCAGCCGATCCGCGCGATCGGCACCTTCGGCGCCCTGGACATCATGGCGATGTCCACCGTCGTCAGCTACGGCCTGCTCGCCGCCCTCGCCCTGGCGCTGGGCGAACGGCGGCCCGGGGGGAGCGTACGGCTGCGGCGGGCGATGTTCGCCTCCGCCGCCTTCCTCGTCTTCCCGCTCGCGGTCTCCTTCAGCCGCGGCGCCTGGATCGCCACCGGCGTCGCCGCCACCGTCCTGCTGCTGCGCGCGGACGCCCGGCTGCTGGTGCGCGGCGCCGTCCTCGGGCTGGCCGCCGCCGTCGTCCTCGTCGGCGGGCTCGGTCTCGGCGCCTCCGGCGTCACCGCCCGGCTCAGCTCCATCGGCTCCGTCTCCGCCGCCCCCGACCAGTCCGTCTCCGACCGCTACGACCTGTGGGCCACCGCGGGCCGGATCTGGCAGGACCACCCCGTGCACGGGGCCGGCCCCAAGGTGTTCCCCCAACTGCGGGACTCCCACGCCCCGTTGAGGCTCTCCTCGGGCAGCGACGCGGCCGACTCCACCATCGGCTTCCAGCGCGAGCCGCTGCTCTCCCCGCACAACATGTACTTCCTGGTGCTCAGCGAACAGGGCCTGATCGGCGTCACCGCCTACGCCGCCCTCTTCCTCGCCCTGCTCCTCGGCTGCCTGCGCAACCGCACCGGCCTGGCCATGGGGTCGCGCCACCGGGACCAGCCGGGCGCGCGACGCCAGGGCACGCACCTCGCTGCGTTGTCGTCAGTCGCCGATGCTCCGCATGGACTTCTTCCTCCGCCTTGCGATGCACGCACCCTGACGCCGCGCGCTTGTCCGGCTGGTCCCGGCGGCGCGACCCTGGGGGCCCTCGCCCTGCTCACCTGGGTCCTGGTCGACTTCCTCTACGCCGACATCGGCGGCACCACCACCGTGCTGACCTCCGTCGTCCTCGGCCTCGCCGCCCGTGCCCGTGCCGGCGCCACCGCCCGGGAGGTGACGGTGTGACCACCGACCGGCCGACCGCCACCCTCCCCGCCCCGCGCAGCGCCCCCCAGCCGCAGGCCGCTCCCGGGAAGGCCCCCCGGGGCGGCTTCCTCGCCAAGGCCTTCGGCATCACCGCCGTGCTCAGCGCCGCCGGCTCCGGCCTCGGCCTGCTGCGCGACCTGCTGCTCGCCCGCTACTTCGGCGCCAACCAGGGCACCGACGCCTTCCTCGTCGCCTGGACCGTCCCGGAGACGGCCGCACCGCTGCTGATCGAGGACGCCATGTCCTTCCTCATGGTGCCCGCCTTCGCCCTCGCCCTGGTCCTGCGCGAGGAGGACCCGGACGCCCCCGACCCCGTCCGCCAGGTCGTCCGCGCCACCCTGCCCTGGCTGCTGCTCGCCCTCAGCGGCCTCTCGCTGACCGTCGCCCTCGGCGCCCCGCAGCTCGTCGCCCTGCTCGCCCCCGGCCTGCACGACCCGGCCCTGGCCGTCACCTGCACCCGGATCACCGCGATCACCGTGCTGCCCTTCGGCATCGCCGGCTACCTCGCCGCCGCCCTGCGCGCCCACCACCGTTTCACCGCGCCGGCCGGCATCTACGTCGCGTACAACCTCGGCATCCTCGCCGTCCTGCTCGCCGGCCAGGCCTACCTGGGCGTGCGCTCCGCCGCCCTCGGCGTCGCTCTCGGCAGCGTGCTGATGGCCGCCCTCCTGGTCGTCCCGTTCCTGCGCCGCCTGCGCGAGGGCTCCGGGACCGGCCGCAACCGGCGCTCCCGCAAGGCGCTGGTCCTGATGCCGCTGGCGCTGCTGCCCGTGGCCGCCTTCACCCTGACCCGGCAGTCCCAGGTCTTCGTCGAGCGCTACCTCGGCTCCGCCCTGCCGCCGGGCACCATCTCGCACCTCAACTACGCGGCCAAGGTCTCCCAACTCGCCATGACGGCGGGCATCCTGATCGTCACCGTCACCTTCCCCGTGGTCGCCAGGGCGCTCGCGGCGGGGGACCTCACCGCCGCCCGCGACCGGGTCGAGAAGGACCTCGGCCAGGCCGCCGCCGTCGTCCTGCTCGGCACCTCCTTCCTGATGGCCTGCGCCCCCTCCGTCGTCGCGCTGCTCTTCCAGCGCGGCGCCTTCGGGCCGCAGGACACCGAGGCCACCGCGGAGGTCATCCGCGTCTACAGCCTCGGCCTGCCCGCCCAGGCGCTCATCGGGGTGATGATCCGCCCCTACTTCTCCCTGCGGCCGGTGGTCCGCAGGGCCGACGACCCGGGCACCGAGCCGGGCGGCCGGCGGCTGCTCGACTGGTACCCGGTCGGCGCGATGCTGCTCGGCCTCGCCGTCACCGTCACCGTCGGCCTGCTGGCCACCGCCCGCTTCGGCGCCCTCGGCATCGCCGCCGGCAACGCCGCCGGGATCACCGCCACCGCCGCGCTGCTGCTGCACGGGCTCGTCCTGCGCGGCATCCCGCTGCGGCTGCGCCGGGTGCTCACCGGCCACGGCCGCCTGGTCGCCGCCGCCGCCGGGGCCACCCTGCTCGGCGCCGCCGCCGCGAGCCTGAGCGCCGACCCGCTGCTCGCCACCCTCCTCGGGGGGCTCACCGTGGCGCTGGCCTTCGCCGCCCTCGGCACCGGCCTCGGTGCCCACGAGGTGCGCGGCCCCGTCCTCGCCGTCCTCCGCATCGCGGCCCCACTCCGGACGCCGCCAACCGTTGCCGACGAAGGGAAGCCCCCCCATGGACACTGAACGGGGAACCATCCGTTCGGCCCGGACGGGCGCCGCCGACGCCCCGACCCACCGGGCGCGCCTGCCCCGGAGCCGCAGCCCGCTCGGCGAACCCGCCGTGCCGGGCCCGGGCTCGCCGTGGATCCTGATGTACCACTCCGTCGCCGTCGAGAGCGAGGACCCGTACCGGCTCACCGTCAGCCCCGAGCGGTTCGCCGAGCAGATCGCCTGGCTGCACCGGACGGGGCGGCGCGGCGTCTCCGTGCGCGAGCTGATCCGCGCCCGGGCCCTCGGCCGGGACGACGGGCTCGTCGGCCTGACCTTCGACGACGGCTACGCGGACTTCGGGCGCTACGCCGTCCCGATCCTGCACGCGTACGGCTTCACCGCCACCGCGTACGTCGTCGCCGACCTGCTCGGCCGCAGCAACGACTGGGACGCCGACGGCCCCCGCAAGAAGCTCCTCACCGTCGAGGAGGTCACCGAACTCGCCGCCGCCGGCTGGGAGATCGGCTCGCACGGCCTCGGTCACCAGGCGCTGCCCGGCCTGCCCGCCGAGGAGCTCGCCGTGCAGACCGGTCAGAGCCGCCGCCTTCTGGAGGAGGTCGTCGGCGGCCCCGTCACCGGCTTCTGCTACCCGTACGGCGCCGTCGACCTGCCCGCCACCCTGGCCGTGCGCGACGCCGGCTACGACTACGCCTGCGCCATCGAGCACTCGGCGCTCACCGGCCCCTTCGCCCTGCCGCGCTGCTACGTCGGCGACCGCGACGGGGGCCTGCGGCTGCGCGCCAAGAAGGGCCGCCAGCGGATGCGCGACCTCGTCACCGGGATGCGCCGGAGGGCCGGGCGGTGAGGGTCCTGCACATCGTCACCGGCCTCGCCTCCGGCGGCGCCGAGCGCCAGCTCCACCTGCTGCTGCGGCACCTGCCGCCCCACCAGCGGTGCGAGGTGCTCGCCCTGACCAACCCCGGCACCGTGGCCGCCGCCCTGCGCGCCGACGGCGTGACCGTCCACCACCTCGGCATGCGGGGCAACCGCGACCTCGGCGCCCTGCCCCGGCTCGTGCGCCTCGTCCGCGAGGGCCGCTACGACCTGGTGCACACCCACCTCTACCGGGCGCAGCTGTACGGCCGCCTCGCCGCCCGGCTGGCCGGGGTGCGGGCGGTGGTCTCCACCGAGCACTCGCTGCACGCCGGGGTGATCGAGGGCAGGCCCGTCACCCGGGGCGTCAAGGGCCTCTACCTGGCGGCCGAACGCCTCGGCAGCACGACGGTGGCCGTCTCCCGGCAGGTCGCCCAGACCCTGCACTCCTGGGGCGTCCCGCCCGCGCGCGTCGAGCTGATCCCCAACGGCATCGACACCGCCCGCTTCCGCCGCCCGCCCGCCGAGCGGGCCGCCGCCCGCGCCCGGCTGCGGGCCGAACTCGGCCTGCCGCAGGGGAGTTGGGTGATCGGCGGGGTGGGCCGGCTGGTGCCGGGCAAGCGCTTCGAGGTGCTGGTCGAGGCACTCGCCGACCTCGACCCGGCGACGCGGCTCGTGCTGATCGGGGAGGGCCCCGAGCGCGCCGCCCTGGAGCGCCGGGCCGCCGAACTCGGCGTCCGGGAACGGCTGGTGCTCACCGGCGAGCGCGACGACGTGCCCGAGCTGCTGACGGCCGTGGACGTGCTGGCAGCCCCCTCCACCGCGGAGACCTTCGGCCTCGGCGTCCTGGAGGGCCTCGCCGCCGGCCTGCCCGTACGCCACAGCGCCTGCCCGGCCCTGGACGAACTCCCGCCCAGCGCCGCCCCGCAGGCCCGCCGCATCCCCTCCGAGCCCGCCGCGTACGCCGCCGCGCTGCGCGACCTGCGACACCTGAACGACCACAGCGCCGACCCACTGCCGCACCCGCCGGCCGTCGGCCACTACGACATCGCCAAGGTCGCCGCCGACCTGGGCGCCCTCTACGACCGGCTGGCCCGCGTCTGACCCGCCGGCCCCGCCGACCCAACCCGAGGAGCCACACCCATGACCACACCGCGCCGAAGCGCCCGCCGTCTGGTCCGCCGCTGGTGGCCGGTGGTGCTCGCGGTGCCGCTGGGCGCCGCGGCCGGCGCCGGGTACGCCGCCGTCTCGCACCCCTCGTACGCCGCCAGCGCCTACGTGCTCGTGGTCGCGCAGAACCCCGGCGAGGCCGCCACCGCGACCAACTTCGCCCAGGCGTACGGCCGGCTGGCGGGCCAGCCGCAGGTGCTCGCGGTCGCGGCGGCCGAGACCGGCCACAGCCGCAGCGAGCTGGAGGCCCTGGTGCACGGCACCACCTCGCCGGACGCCCCGATGATCGAGATCACCGGGACCGGCGGCCGCCCCGAGGAGGCCGCGCGGACGGCGGACGCGGTGGCGGGCTCGCTGGTCTCCTTCGCCAACGCCAGCAGCAAGGACACCAACGTCCGCCTGGTGACGCTCGCCCCGGCGGCGGAGCCGGACAAGCCGACCACGCCCTCGGGCAAGCTGGACGTCGCGGTGGGCGGCGCGGCGGGGGTGCTGATCGGGGCGCTGGTGATGATGACGCGCCGCCGCCCGGGTGCCGAGGAGACGGAGGAGGCCGGGCCCGTCGAGGCGGTGGAGCCCCCGGAGGAGCCGGGCACCCCGAGCACCCCGCGCCCGCGCGCCGAGGAGCCGCCGGCCGAGAAGGCCGAAACGAAGGCCGACGCGAAGCCCGAGCCCAAGGCCAAGGAGAAGGCCTCGGCGGGGAGCGCGCGATGAGCACCGAGACCCGGCGGTCGGCCGGCCTCCCCGCCCAGACCTCGGCGCCGGTCTGGACCACCGAGCTGCGCCGCGAGGACGACGCCCTCGACACCCTCGCCGAGGAGTGGGACGGCCTCGCCGCCCGCTGCCGCACGGCCACCTTCTTCCAGGCCGCCGACTGGCAGCGCTCCTGGTGGCGCCACTACGGCCGCCCCGGACAGCTGGTCGTGGTGCTGGTCCGCCGCGACGGCCTGCTGGTCGGCGCCGGGGCCTTCCGGCGGCGCGGGCGCCTCGGCGGCCTGACCGGCCTCGGCGACGCCCTGGTCGACTACACCGACGTGCTGCTCGACGACGACTGCGCCGACCGCGCCGCCGCCGAACTCGCCGCCACGCTCCCGCTCACCCGCCCCTGGCAGTTCCTGGAACTGCGCGAGGTGCACCCCGAGGCGGCCGTGCAGAAGGTGTACGCGCACTGGCGCGGACGGCGGCGCCGCTACGAGGACTCGCTCTGCCAGTACCTCCCGGCCGTCCCGATGGACCGGCTGCTCAAGCGGGTGCCCGGCAAGACCGCCCAGCGCAGCCGGGTCAAGCTGCGCAAGATCGCCGAGGCCGGGGTGAAGGTCCGCTCCACGTCGCCGGAGGAGGTGCCGGAGGCCCTGGAGGGCCTGCTGCGGCTGCACTTCCTGCAGTGGAGCGAGCGCGGGGTCACCCCCGAGCACCGCAGCGAGCGCTTCTCCCGGCACCTGACGGAGTCCACGATCGCCCTGGTCGGCAGCGGCAAGGCGGCCGTCCACCAGTTCCACCTGGACGGGCAGCTGGTCGCGGTGAACCTGCTGCTGCTCTGCCCCTCCTTCGGCGGGCTCTACATGTACGGCGCCCACCCGGTGCTGCGCGAGCGGCTGGACATCGCGGGGCTGCTGTTCAGCGCGGCCCTGGACGAGACGGTGGGCGCGGGCATCCCGGTGCTGGGGCTGCTGCGCGGCCAGGAGCCGTACAAGCAGCGCTGGCGGCCGGACCAACTCCCCAACCAGCGCCTCCTGTTGGGGCCCGCCGGCCCGGCCCCGGCGGCCGCCGCCCGCTCCCTCGCGATCCGCGCCCGCGCCGCCGCCGTCCACCAGCTCCGCACCCGCTTCCCCCGCCTCAAGCAGGCCCTCCTGGCCCGCCGCCGAGGCTGAGCGCCCGCCTCCGGTGGCACCGGGGCCCGCCCGGCGCGGTCAGCGCCGGGCGGGCTTCGACGTGGGCGAACCGCTCGGACCGGCCGGGGTCGTGGGAGTCGTCGGGGCGGCGGGGGCAGCGGGGGAGGTGGGCGTGGCGGGCGCGGCCGGGACCGTCGGGGCCGGGAGAGCGGTGGGGGCGGTGGCGCCGGCGGAGCCCTTGGAGCCCGACATCAGCTGCCGGAACCGCGCCGCCGAGCGCGGGTTGCGGTCGCACTGGAAGAAGCCGTGCGGGCAGTAGTCCGTGACGGTCTGGTACGCCGTGTCGTGGGTCCGCATCCACTCGACCATCCGCTGCACGAAGTCCGGGTTGTCCCCGTTGCGGAACAGCCCCCACTCCGGGTACGAGACCGGCTTGCCGCGCTTCGCCGCGAACTCCACCTGGTCCTGGAGCCCGTACGGCTCCCGCACGTAGTCGTCGAAGGTGGCCCCGGCCGGCTGGTCGTAGCTGTCCATGCCGATGACGTCGACCACGTCGTCCCCGGGGTAGCAGCGCGTCCACGGGATCGCGTCCAGGCCCCGGTTGGGCGCGAAGTCGAAGCGGAACCGCTGCCCGGGCACCGAGCGCATCACGCCGACGATGCGCCGCCAGTACGTCTTCCAGGCGGCCGGGTCGGGCTTGCAGCGGTGGGTGTAGGTGACGCCGTTCATCTCCCAGCCGAGGGTGATCACGGTGTCCGCCCCGCCGAGCGCCACCAGCCGGTGCGCGAGCCGGAGGAAGTGCCGGTCGAAGTCCCCCCGCGCGCCCTGGCCGAGCAGCTTGGCGACCTCGCCGTCCGACACGTTCGCCTCGTTGGGCACCAGCATGGGCACGCCCAGCACCAGCAGCCGCGAGGGGTCGATCAGCCGCCACTGCGCCCACATCCCGAGGACGACGGGATCGCCCTCGATATCGTTCCAGCCGTTGCCCGGCAGGTAGGTGTGGCCCACCTGGAGGTTGGCGTCGCCCAGCCACTGCGCGTACCGGCCGATCTGCGGGATGTAGTTGTCGAAGGAGCCGACGAAGGCGCCGAACGGCGGCTCGTGGTCGGGCCGCTGGACGGGCGGACGGGCGGCGGCCCCGCGCGGCTCGAAGGCGTCGGAGGAGAGGCTGTGCCGCTCCGTCCCGCTGAGTGGCGACCCGGCCGGGACGCTGGCCGTGGCCATCAGCAACAGGGCGGCGGCGGCCAGGGTCAGACGGCCGATGCGCATGGTCTCTCCTCCGGGCGGCGCTGGTGCGGGCGGACGGGCGACGGTGCGGACGGACCGTGGTGACCCGCTCGCCGACAGTAGGGCCGCCGGGCGTCGGAAAAGCCGAATGTCACCCTAAAGTGGGCGATATTCGAACGCCGTCTGCCGCAACGCCCCGGCCCGGAGCGGGCCGGCGCCGTGCGGGCCGTGTATCAGATCTGTAACGGTCCGGCGCGCCCTTCCCGGGCCGCGCCGGGCCGCGCCCGCGTGCGGCCTCGGCCCCGACGGCGCAGGTGGGCGGGCGGGCGCGCGGGGAGGGCGCACCCGGCTCGGCGCGCGACGGCGGGCGGGGTCGGCAGCCGATTCCGAGCTGACTCGCCCGCCCGCCGAAAGGTACGCTCCGGCCGTGTCCCGGAAGCCTCAGCGTGTCTTCACCCCCCGCTCGGTCCTGCCTGCCCTGGCGGTGATGCTGGTCCTTGCGGCCGGTGCGGCGGCGCACGCCAACAAGCCCGTGCCGTTCGGCGACCGGGTCGCCGGGCCGGGCAACGCGGAGGTCACGCCCGTCAACTCCCAGTCGCTGAGCACCGCCGACCTCGACCTGCGGGTGGTCGGCGGCGGCCTGGAGGCCTTCCACCGCACCAGCGGCGCCCAGGCCTGGACGTACAACCGCGAGGGCGCGGAGGCGCTGTACCTGGCGATGGCCGGGGAGAACGCGATCGTGGTGTGGGACGACGGCCTGGTCACCTCGGTGCGCCCGGGCGACCACGAGGTGCGCTGGCACCGCGCCGTCCCCGGCCTGGCGGACTGGCTGCGCGGCGCCGACGAGCCGGGCGCCGACAAGCGCACGCCGGACCAGCGCAAGCAGCTCGCCAAGGAGCGGGCGGCCGGCGCGCTGCACACCGTCCAGCGGGACGGCTCGCCCTGGCTGGCCGTGGTGACCCCGGGCCTGACCATGGGCCTGCGCGACGCGGACGGGGACCTGCGCTACAACGACAAGCCGCCGAGCGGCTGCGCCTTCGACCCGCTGCGCACCGTGCACACCGACTACGCGGTGCTGATCCCGCGCACCTGCACCAACGGCGCCGGCCAGGCCGTCTCCGGGGCCGTCACCGGCTACCGGCTGGACAGCAACGGCTGGGCGACGGGCACCGGGCCGAGCCCGGTCGTCAAGGTGCTGGACGCCCGCCGGGTGCAGATCGCGGACGGGCCCATCCTGGCGCCGAAGGTCATCGACACCAAGACGGCCGCCCCCGAGACCCCCTGCGGCAACCCGGCGCTCCCGTTCGCGTCCGTCCGCCCGCAGAACTGCGTGGAGCCGTCGGCGGGCGCGCCCCAGCCGTAGGGCCCGTGAGCAGTGGGGGCCGTGGCGCGGGGCTTACCCCCGGGAGGTAACCCCCGGGCGTTTCGCGCGGCCCGGTAGACTTGCCGCCATGGCTATCTTCTCCGGGCAATAGCGGGCGTCGGCGCCCCGATTCGCAGCGCCGACCGCCGTCGAAGCCCTCGTCCGCTCGCCCGCACACGTCCCTGGAGAAGTACCCGGCCATGATTTCCGCCACCGCCCTCGAACTGCGCGCCGGCGCGCGCGTCCTCATCGAGTCCGCCAGCTTCAAGGTCGCCGCGGGCGACCGCATCGGCCTGGTCGGCCGCAACGGCGCCGGCAAGACCACCCTCACCAAGGTCCTGGCCGGCGAGGGCCTGCCCGCCGCCGGGACGGTGACCCGCTCGGGCGAGGTCGGTTACCTCCCGCAGGACCCGCGCACCGGCGACCTCGACGTCCTCGCCAAGGACCGCATCCTGTCCGCCCGAGGCCTCGACACCGTGCTCAAGAAGATGCGCGAGAACGAGGAGCGGATGGCGAACGGGAAGGGCTCCACCCGCGACCAGGCGATGAAGAAGTACGCCCGCCTGGAGACGGAGTTCCTCACCAAGGGCGGGTACGCCGCTGAGGCCGAGGCCGCCACCATCGCCGCCGCGCTCGGCCTGCCGGACCGCATCCTGGGCCAGCCGCTGCACACCCTCTCCGGTGGTCAGCGCCGCCGCGTGGAGCTCGCCCGCATCCTCTTCTCGGACTCGGACGTGCTGCTGCTCGACGAGCCCACCAACCACCTCGACGCCGACTCCATCACCTGGCTGCGGGACTTCCTGAAGACGTACAAGGGCGGCTTCATCGTCATCTCCCACGATGTCGACCTGGTCGAGACGGTCGTCAACAAGGTCTTCTACCTGGACGCCAACCGCTCCGCGATCGACGTCTACAACATGGGCTGGAAGCAGTACCAGCAGCAGCGCGAGGACGACGAGAAGCGCCGCAAGCGCGAGCGGGCCAACGCCGAGAAGAAGGCCGCGACGCTGAACGCGCAGGCCGACAAGATGCGCGCCAAGGCGACCAAGACGGTGGCCGCGCAGAACATGGCCCGCCGCGCCGACAAGCTGCTCGCCGGCCTGGAGCAGGTCCGGGTCAGCGACAAGGTCGCCAAGCTGCGCTTCCCGGACCCGGCCCCCTGCGGCAAGACCCCGCTGATGGCCGAGGGCCTGTCGAAGTCGTACGGCTCGCTGGAGATCTTCACCGACGTCGACCTGGCGATCGACCGGGGTTCGCGGGTCGTCGTGCTGGGCCTGAACGGCGCGGGCAAGACCACCCTGCTGCGGATGCTGGCCGGGGTGGAGAAGCCGGACACCGGCGAGGTGATCCCGGGCCACGGCCTCAAGATCGGCTACTACGCCCAGGAGCACGAGACCCTGGACCCGGACCGCACGGTCCTGGAGAACATGCGTTCGTCCGCGCCGGACACCGACCTGGTGCAGATCCGCAAGATCCTCGGCTCCTTCCTGTTCTCCGGCGACGACGTGGACAAGCCGGCCGGGGTGCTCTCCGGCGGTGAGAAGACCCGTCTGGCGCTGGCCTCCCTGGTGGTCTCCTCCGCCAACGTGCTGCTGCTCGACGAGCCCACGAACAACCTCGACCCGGCCAGCCGCGAGGAGATCCTCGGCGCGCTGCGCGACTTCTCGGGCGCGGTCGTGCTGGTCACCCACGACGAGGGCGCGGTGGACGCGCTCCAGCCGGAGCGGATCATCCTGCTTCCGGACGGCGTGGAGGACCTGTGGAGCCCGGCGTACGCCGACCTCGTCAACCTGGCCTGACGGGACGTAGACATCCGTCCACTGTTCGGACCAGAAAAGCTAGTCCATACGGCGTGTCCGGGAATGAAGTAGCTCCCGATTCCGTTTAAGGACTTCCCGTCGGCCCGCCACTCGATCGTGGTCGGGCCGACGCTGCTGATCAGCCCTTTCGCGGCCGAGGGCGATTTCCGGCCGGGGGCGTGCACTCTGAGTGAGCGCCCCGACGCGCTCGGATCACCACCGAAGGACTGCGCATTCCCGACATCCGACTTGTCGAATGGGTGGCCAGGACGCGGTGGATGGGTGATCATGGGATTCTGACCGAGCAACGCTATGAGGAGGCACGGGTGGCCGAGACTCTGAAAAAGGGCAGCCGGGTGACCGGTGCCGCGCGTGAGAAGCTCGCGGCCGATCTCAAGAAGAAGTACGACGCCGGGGCGAGCATTCGCGCCCTCGCGGACGAGACCGGTCGTTCCTACGGCTTCGTGCACCGGATGCTGAGCGAGTCCGGAGTGGTGCTCCGGGGCCGCGGCGGTGCCACGCGAGGCAAGAGCAAGGCGACTGCCGGGGCCGGTTCCTGACGGCTCGTCAGCCACGGTTGAATGGCGCGGCGGCAGGGCGCCGGCCGAGGGTGCGGCGGTTCACCGCCGACTGATCGTCCGCCCTCGGGCCGAGCGGACCGGCCGCCGATCGTCATGTCCGGACGGGTCCCCCGTTCGGCTCAACCACCCCGTGTGGATCTTTCCCGGGCCCGGCCCTGCCGCCGAGCGCCCGCTTTTGTTACTCTCCGGTAGCCGAATCCCTCGCCACCGGAGGTTCCCGCATGACCGCCCCCGCCACCGACCCGCAGGCCCCGAGCTGGGAGCGCGACGGCGTCCGCCTGGAGATCGAGGGCGAGCTCGCCGTCGTCACCCTCTGTCAGCCGGCGCGGCGCAACGCCCAGTCGCCCGCGCTCTGGCGCGCCCTCGCCGCCGCCGGACGCGACCTGCCCGGCAGCGTCCGGGTGGTACTGCTGCGCGCCGAGGGGCTCTCCTTCTCCGCCGGCCTGGACCGCGCGATGTTCACCCCTGAGGGCATCCCCGGTGAGCCGACCTTCCTCCAGCTCGCCGCCGCCGGCGACCGCGAGCTGGACGACACCATCGCCGCCTACCAGGAGGCCTTCACCTGGTGGCACCGGGCGGACCTGATCTCCGTCGCCGCCGTCCAGGGCCACGCCGTGGGCGCGGGCTTCCAGCTCGCCCTCGGCTGCGACCTGCGGGTCGTCGCCGAGGACGTGCAGTTCGCGATGAAGGAGACCTCGCTCGGGCTCGTCCCGGACCTCGCCGGCACCAAGCCGCTCACCGACCTCGTCGGCTACGCCCGGGCGCTGGAGATCTGCGCCACCGGCCGCTGGGTCGGCGCCGAGGAGGCCGCCGCGATCGGGCTGGCCAACCTCGCCGTCCCCGGCGCCGAGCTGGAGGCGGCCGCCCGCGACCTCGCCGCCGCGCTGCTGGCCGCCCCGCGCGGCGCGGTCATCGAGACCAAGGCGCTGCTCCGGGGCGCCGCCGCGCGCACCCTCGACGAGCAGCGCTCCGCCGAACGGGCGGCCCAGGCCCGACGGCTGCGGGAGCTGGCCGGCATCGGCGACTGACCGCCGTACGGATCGCGAGGGCCCGCCACCGGGGAGCACCCGGGGGCGGGCCCTTCCGCCGTCCAGGGGCCGCCCGGCGGGCGCGGAGCGTGGCGGAATGTCACAGTTGGGGGCGGTATGCGATAGACCTGCTGCCGTACGACGGGAGAAGCGCCCCATGCCTGACACTCCGACGCCCGCGAGCATGCACAAGAACCCCGGCAACGCCCCCGCCCCGGGCGGCGCGCCCTCCGCCCCCAAGCCCGGCCCCGCCGGAGCGGCCGGGGGCGACGGCGGCCGGCCGGCCGGGGAGCGCGGGCGGACGGCGCTCGCGGTGGGGGTGGTCGAGAAGATCGCCGGGATGGCCGCCCGCGAGGTCTCCGGCATCCACGCGCTGGGCTCCGGGCTCTCCCGCACCTTCGGCGCGATGCGCGACCGGGTCCCCGGCGGGAAGTCCAGCATCGGGCGGGGGATCAAGGCCGAGGTCGGCGAGAAGCAGACCGCCATCGACATCGCGCTGGTCGTCGAGTACGGCGTCGTCATCCCCGAACTCGCCCGCCAGGTGCGGGAGAACATCATCGACGCGGTGGAGCGGACGACCGGCCTGGAGGTCGTCGAGGTCAACATCGCCGTCAACGACGTCCACCTGCCCGACGAGCCGGAGGTCGAGGAGGAGGAAGAGCCGGTGCTCTCCGCCGGGCAACGGCCGAGGCTGAAGTAGCGGTCCACGGGACGAGGAGGAACGGATGAACCTGGCCATCGTCGGCCTGGTGGTGGGCATGGCCCTCGGCTTCGCCGGGTACTTCGGCGGGTTCGCGGCGTTCCTGCTGGTCGCGGCGCTCGGGCTGGTGGGCTTCGTGCTCGGGCGGGTCCTGGAGGGGGACATCGAGCTGGGGGACCTCGGTGACCTGCTGCGCGGGCGGGACCGGCGTCGTTGACGGCGCCGGCCGGCGGCGGCGGTGCCGCCCTCCCCTCGCCCCGCCCCGCCGCGACCCGGGGGCGGGTACGGATCGCCGACCGGGTCTACGCGCGGATCGCCGCCCGCGCCGCCCGTGAGGCGCTGGCCGGGGTCTGGGCCGGACGGTCCGTCACCGGCGCGCCGCCCACGGTGTCGGTGAGCGCCCCCGGCAGCACGGTGACGGTGCGGGTCGGCGTCGAACTGCCCTTCCCCGCCGATCTCGGGGCGCTGGCCCGGGGCGTACGGCAGCGGGTGGCCGCACAGGTCCAGGGGCTGACGGGGACGCGGGTGTCCGAAGTGGTCGTCGTGGTCGAGAAGTTGATCGCCGGGGGAGCCCCGTGAGCGAGGAGCCGGTGGTGAGGGTGCGCAGGCCGCGCGCGCCGCGCACGGCCGCGGCGGCGCTGGTTGCCACGGCCGTGCTGGTGCTCGCCGGGGCGCTGCTGTACGACGTGGTGGCCGTGCGGGCCGGGCAGCCGGCCCGGAGGTGGCGGGCGCAGCTGGCCGACGAGCTGGCCACCCGTCACCTGGACGACCTGTGGGTGCTGGTCGGCGCCGGGGCGGCGGTGCTGCTGGGCGGCTGGCTGCTCTGGCTGGCCCTCGCGCCCGGGCTGCGGCGCTGGCTGCCGCTGCGCCCGTACGGCGGGACCACCGGGGCGATCGACCGGGCCGGGATCGGACACCTGCTGAGGGACCGGGCGGCGGGGCTGACCGGGATCGAGGAGCTGCGCATCCGGGTCGGGCGGCGGCGGGTGCGGGTGCGGCTCGTCGGGGCGGCCGAACCCTCCTCCGTGCAGCGGCAGTTGAGGGAGGAGCTGGCGAGGGTCGGGCTGGCCGGGGAGCTGCGGCTGGACGTACGGGCGGCGCGCGGGCGCGCGGCGGCCGGGCCGGGGCCGGAGGGGGTGGCGGCGTGAGGCGGGGCGTGGTGAACCGGGTGCTGCTGGGGGTGGTGGGGGCGGTGCTGCTCGGGGTGGGGGCGCTGGTGCTGGCGGGCGGGCTGAACCTCTACCGGCACCTGGGCGTGGCGCCGCCGCACCGGTGGCCGCTGACCTCCCCGGACCAGCCGGTGCTCAGCGACCGCTCGCGGCTGCGGTGGGCCGCCCGCGACTGGTGGTGGCCGACGGTGATCTCCGGGCTGTCCGTGCTGGTGGCGGGCTCGGCCTGGTGGCTGCTGGCGCAGCTGCGGCGCACCGGGCTGTCGAGCATCACGGTGCCGACGCCGGGAGCGGGCGGGCTCAAACTGAGGGTCTCGGCGCGGGCGCTGGAGGAGGCCATGGAGGCGGGGACGGCGGTGCTGCCGGAGGTGGAACGGGCGGGGGTGCGGCTGGTGCGGGCGCCCCGGCACCCCCGGCTGCGCGGCGCCGTCCGGCTGACGCCGGGCGGGGACCCGGCGGGCCTGGTGGCGCACTTCGAGGACGGGCCCCGGCGGGACGCCCTGGCGAGCCTGGGCCTGCCCGAACTGCCCGCCGAGCTGCGGGTGCGGGTGCTGCAGGCGGCCCCCACCGAGCACCGCCACCGGCGGCGTCGGCGGAGGCATCCGCGCGTGGTCTAGAGCGTCGTCTAGAGGCCGCGCATGGCGCCGCCGTCGACGGGGACCATGACGCCCGTCAGGTAGGAGGCGGCGGGGGAGAGCAGGAAGGCGGCGGTCCTCCCGAACTCCTCGGGCGTGCCGTAGCGGCGCAGCGGGATGCCGGCGGAGGCCTGGGCGCGGGAGGCCTCGGGGTCGGGGGCGAGGCCGTCGAGCTCGCGGACGCGGTCGGTGTCGATGCGGCCGGGCAGCAGGCCGATCACCCGGATGCCGCGCGGGCCGAGTTCGTCGGCGAGGCTCTTGGCGGCCATGGCGAGGCCGGGGCGCAGCCCGTTGGAGATGCCCAGGCCGGGGATCGGCTGCCGGACGGAGCTGGAGAGCACGAAGCCGATCACGCCGCCCTCGCCGAGTTCGGCGGCGGCGGTGCGGGCGATGCGCAGGGCTCCGAGGAAGACGGACTCGAAGGCGTCGCGCCAGGCGGACTCGGGGGTGGTCTCCACGGGGCCGGCCTGCGGGCCGCCGACGCTGATCAGCACGCCGTCGAAGCGGCCGAAGCGCTCGCGGGCCTCGGCGACGAGGCGTTCGGCGGTGGCCGGGTCGGCGTTGTCGGCGACGAGGCCCCGGACGCTGCCGAGAGGGGCCAGTTCGGCCACGGCGGAGTCGACGGCGGCCTGGGTGCGGCCGGTGACGAGCACGTGGGCGCCGTCGGCGACGAGTTCGCGGGCGGTGGCGAGGCCGAGGCCCCGGGTGGCGCCGGTGACGACGTACGCCCTGTTCTTGAGTCCGAGATCCATGGGGACCATCTTGCCGGGAGAGCGTTGGCGTTGACGTCCGGGGCAAGGTTTACCGTCGTAGCCGGAAGCACGGGAGGTGGCCATGAGGATCGGGGAACTCGCGGAGCGGGCGGGGACGACCACGCGCACGCTGCGGTACTACGAGCAGCTCGGGCTGTTGCCGGCCCGGAGGGCGGGCAACGGGTACCGGGCGTACGACGAGGCGGACGTGCGGCTGCTGCGGGAGATCCGCATGCTGCAGGACTTCGGCTTCGGGCTGGAGGAGACCCGCCCGTTCGTGGAGTGCCTGCGGGCGGGGCACCCGGAGGGGGACTCCTGCCCGGCCTCGCTGGAGGTGTACCGGCGCAAGCTCGCCGAGCTGGACGACTGCATCGCGCGGCTGGAGGACGTCCGGCGGCAGGTGGCCGGGCAGTTCGAGCGGGCGGTGCAGGCGCGGGACGAGCTGGCCGCCTCCGTGGAGCCTCCGCTGTGCGAACTGACCGATGGACCGACCGAGGAGGAGTAGGCGAGATGCAGATCGACGGAGTGGCGGCGGTGACGGACGCGACCTTCGCGTCCGAGGTGCTGGCGGCCGAGGGGCCGGTGCTGGTGGACTTCACGGCGGACTGGTGCCCGCCGTGCCGGATGATGGCGCCGGTGCTGGCGGACATCGCCAGGGAGGAGGCGCACCGGCTGCGGGTGGTGAGCCTGGACGTGGACCGCAACCCGGAGACGCAGGCCGCGTACGGCGTGCTGTCGATGCCGACGCTGATGGTGTTCAAGGGAGGGGAGCCCGTGCGCTCGGTGGTGGGGGCGCGGGCGAAGGCGCGGCTGCTGCGCGAGCTGGACGACGTGCTCTAGGCAGGGATCAGGCGTCGGCCGGGACGGCCTCGGCGGCGGCCTCGGCCTTGGCGGCCTTCTGGGCCCGGTCCTTCGCCTCGCGGCGGGCGAGGACGGCGACGCCCACCGGGATCATCGCGGTGAACAGCCACCACTGGATCGCGTACGCCATGTGCGGGCCGATGTCGGAGTGGTTGGGCTCGGGCACGAGCGCGGGCTGGTCCCCGGGGGCCGGCTTTGTGTCGGCGAGTTCGAGGTAGCCGCCGAGCAGCGTGACGCCGCTCTCCTTGGACTGCTCCTCGGTGTTGATCAGGTTGAACTGGCGGTCCGGGAGCCCGGAGCGGTCCTTGATGCCGCTGTCGCCGTACGTCTCGTCGGCCCTCAGTCGCCCGGTGAGGGCGACCTCGCCGGAGGGGGCGGCCGGGACGGGCGGGTACTCGGTGGCGGTGGCGGCGGAGGCGACCCAGCCGCGGTTGACCAGGACGGTGCCCTTGCCGTCGGCGAGGGTGAGCGGGGTCACCACGAAGTAGCCGATGCTGCCGCTGGAGTCGGTGCGCTTGCGGACGACGAACTCGTGCGCCGTGTCGTACCGCCCGGTGGCCGTCACCGTCCGCCAGGTGAGGTCCTTGGGGACGCCGGCGCCCGGGGCGCCCGAGAGGGTGTCGAAGGGGACGGGCGGGGCGGTGAGCGCCTTGCCGATCAGCTCGTTCCTGGCCACCCGCGCCTCGTGGCGGTGCAGCTGCCAGAAGCCCAGCTCGATCGTCGCGGGGATCAGCAGCAGGGCCACCAGGATGGTGATCAGCCACTGGCGGGTCAGCAGGAAACGGTACACACCGGAACGGTACGCCGACCTCACACCCGGCTCACGCACCGGGGTGCGGGGCGACCTCGCGCAGGAGCTGCAGGAAGGCGTCCTCCCCGACGACGGGGGTTCCGACCTCGCGGGCCCTGCGGGCCTTGCCGCTCCAGCTGGTCGGCTCGTTGGTGACGAGCAGGCTGGTGAGGCGGCTCACGGAGGAGGCGATGTGCAGGCCGGCCTCGACGGTGCGGTCCTCCAGCAGCTCCCGGTCGGTGGCGGTGTCCCCGGTGAAGGCCACCCGCATGCCCTGGACCAGCGGCTTCCCGTCCTCCCAGCGCCCCGGGTTGGGGTACGGGCAGGGCGGGCGCTTCTTGGCCTGGCGGTACTGCGCGCCCGTCCAGTTGCCGCGGGAGGCGGAGGCGGAGGCGGGCTCCTCCTCGCCGAGGTCGGTGACCGCGACGCAGGTCTGCAGGGGCAGCGGGACGCCGCCGTCGCGGGCGAGGTGCAGGCTGGGGCGGAAGGCCTCGGCGAGGACGCGGGCGTCGTCGAGGGCGTTGTGGGCGTGGCGCTGCTGGACGCCGAAGTGGGCGGCGAGCGAGGACAGCTTGCCGTTGGGCAGCGGCAGGCGCAGGTCGCGGGAGAGGACCATGGTGCACAGCCGCTGCTCGACCGGGGCGTTCAGGCCGGCCCGGGAGAACTCGCGGGAGATCATGTTCCAGTCGAAGAGCGCGTTGTGGGCGACGAGGACGCGCCCGCGCAGCCGGTCGGCGAACTCCTCGGCGATCTCGGGGAACGTGGGCGCGCAGGCGAGGAGCTCCGAGGTCAGGCCGTGGATCCAGACCGGGCCCGGGTCCCGCCCGGGGTTGACCAGGGTGTACCAGTGGTCGGTGACCTCGCCGTCGTGGTCCAGCTGGTAGACGCCCGCGGAGATGACGCGGTCCGAGCGGCCGAGGCCGGTGGTCTCGACGTCGACCACCGCGAAGGGCGCGGCGGAGCGCTGCGCGGGGACCTGGGCGGTCAGCGGCGCGCCGTACGTCTCGGGCTGGATCGGTTGCATGGTCCAACAGGATAAGGGGCCGGTCGAAATGTTCGGGCGGACCGCCCGGAATAGAGTGGGCGGAGGGGGGATTCGTAGGGGGGTCTCGTACATCTGTTTAAAGGACGACTCCATGCGCGCCACCGTGATCCACGGCCCCAACGACATCCGGATCGAAGAGGTCCCGGACCCGGTGATCCAGCACCCGACCGACGCGGTCGTGCGCGTGCTGAACGCCTGCATCTGCGGCAGCGACCTGTGGGCGTACCGCGGGGTGGCGCAGCGCGTGGCCGGGCAGCGGATCGGCCACGAGTTCCTCGGCGTCGTCGAGGAGGCGGGCTCCGAGGTGCACGGGTTCGCCGTCGGCGACCTCGTCGTGGCCCCGTTCGTCTGGTCGGACGGTGTCTGCGAGTTCTGCCGCGAGGGGCTGCAGACCTCCTGTCCGCACGGCGGGTTCTGGGGCCAGGTCGGCTCGGACGGCGGCCAGGGCGAGGCGGTGCGGGTGCCGTTCGCGGACGGGACGCTGGTGAAGCTGCCCAAGGAGGCGGCCGGGGACGAGAAGCTGCTGCCCGGCCTGCTGGCGCTCTCCGACGTGATGGCCACCGGGCACCACGCGGCCGTCTCGGCCCGGGTGCGCGAGGGCGTCACCGTCGCGGTGGTCGGCGACGGCGCGGTGGGCCTGTGCGGCGTGCTGGCGGCGCACCGGTTGGGCGCGGGCCGGATCATCGCGCTGGGCCGGCACACCGCGCGCACGGACCTGGCCCGGCGCTTCGGGGCGACGGACGTGGTGGCCGAGCGCGGTGAGGCCGCGATCGAGGCGGTGAAGGAGCTGACGGGCGGGCTGGGCGCGCACGCGGTCCTGGAGGCGGTGGGCACGGAGGAGTCGATGCGCACGGCCGTCTCGATCACCCGGGACGGCGGCGCCGTCGGGTACGTCGGGGTGCCGCACGGCGGCAGCGCCGGCGTCGACATCGGTCAGATGTTCGGCCGAAACGTTTCGCTCAACGGAGGCGTCGCCCCGGCCCGCGCGTACATCCCGGAGCTGCTGCCGGACGTGCTCTCGGGGGCGATCGAGCCGGGCCTGGTCTTCGACCGCACCGTGGACCTGGACGGCGTTCCCGACGGCTACCGGGCCATGGACGACCGTTCGGCCCTGAAGGTGCGCATCGCGTTCTGACGCACCGTCTCCTGATCCGTCGTCAGAAGGGGCGGCACCGCTGGGCGGTGCCGCCCCTTCCGCATGTGGAGGCCGTGACGGTTTTCGGCCATTCGGATGGTGCGCAGGGGTGAACGTCTGGCTGATCGCGGTCAACCCCTTCCGGGGTGGGCACCACGCTCCTAGCATTGCGCGGCGCGCACGAGAACTGTGACGCCCCTCACGTTCGATCGTTCCCCACGTGTGACGCTACGCCGAAGGAGTGAGGAGTAAGAGTGGATTCCCCGCCGATCACCACGTCCCCCACGGAAGTCCAACTCATCGACGAGAGTGAGGAGTTCCAGTCCCTACGGCGCTCGTTCCGGAGCTTCGCCTTCCCCGTCACCATCGCGTTCGTGCTCTGGTACCTGCTGTACGTGCTGCTCTCCTGCTACGCCCCCGGGCTGATGGCCACCAAGGTCGCCGGGCACGTCAACCTCGCCCTGGTGCTCGGGTTGCTGCAGTTCGCGACCACGTTCGCCATCGCCGCCTGGTACGCCCGCTACGCGGACCGGCGGATCGACCCGCCCGCCGCCGCGATCCGCGAGGCGTACGGCGCCGTCGTCCACGCCCCCCGGGAGGCCGCCGAATGACCCTGCTCGCAAGCTCCGCCACCGAGCACCGCGGCCTGACGATGTCCCTGTTCGGGCTCTTCGTGGCGGCCACCCTCGTCATCACCGTCTGGGCCGGGCGCCAGAACCGCAGCGCCGCCGACTTCTACGCCGGGGGTCGCGGCTTCACCGGCTTCCAGAACGGCCTGGCCATCTCCGGCGACTACATGTCCGCCGCGTCCTTCCTCGGCATCGCCGGCCTCATCGCCCTCAACGGCTACGACGGCTTCCTGTACTCGATCGGCTTCCTCGTCGCCTGGCTGGTCGCGCTGCTGCTGATCGCCGAACCGCTGCGCAACTCCGGCCGGTTCACCATGGCGGACGTCCTCGCCTTCCGGATGCGCCAGCGCCCGGTGCGCACCGCGGCGGGCGTCTCCACCATCGTGGTGTCGATCTTCTACCTGCTCGCCCAGATGGTCGGGGCCGGGGCGCTCGTGGCCCTGCTGCTCGGGGTCACCGGGGAGGGCGCCAAGCGCTGGACCATCCTCGCCGTCGGCGCGCTGATGATCGTCTACGTGGTGATAGGGGGCATGAAGGGCACCACCTGGGTGCAGATCGTCAAGGCCGTGCTGCTGATCGCCGGCGCCGCGCTGATGACCGTCCTGGTGCTCGCCAAGTACCACTTCAACCCCTCGGAGCTGCTCGGCGCGGCCGCCAAGGCCAGCGGCAAGGGCGCGGCCTTCCTCGAACCGGGGCTCAAGTACGGGGCGAGCAACACCTCGAAGCTGGACTTCATCAGCCTCGGGATCGCCCTGGTGCTCGGCACCGCCGGCCTGCCGCACATCCTGGTGCGCTTCTACACCGTGCCCACCGCCAAGGCCGCCCGGAAGTCGGTGCTCTGGGCGATCGGCATCATCGGCGTCTTCTACCTGATGACCCTCGCCCTGGGCTTCGGCGCCGCCGCACTGGTCGGGAAGTCCGGCATGGCGGCCGTCGAGGGCAAGACCGTCTCCGGCAACACCGCGGCGCCGCTGCTCGCCGAACAGCTCGGCGGCGGGGCCGGGACGACCGGCGGGGCGGTGATGCTCGCGGTGATCTCGGCCGTCGCCTTCGCCACCATCCTCGCCGTGGTCGCCGGGCTCACCCTCGCCTCCTCCGCCTCCTTCGCCCACGACCTCTACGCCAACGTGATCAGGCGCGGGAAGGCCGGCGAGAAGGAGGAGGTGCTGTCCGCGAAGTGGGCGGCCGTGGCCATCGGTGCGGTGGCCATCGTGCTCAGCCTCTTCGCCGGCAAGCTCAGCACCGCGGCCCTCGTCGCCCTGGCCTTCGCCGTGGCCGCCTCGGCGAACCTGCCGACCCTGCTGTACTCGCTGTTCTGGAAGCGCTTCACCACCGCCGGCGCCGTCAGCTCCGTCTACGCCGGGCTGATCTCCTCGGTGGTGCTGGTGGCCTTCTCCCCGGTGCTCTCCGGGGGCAAGAGCTCCCTGTTCCCGAACGCCGACTTCCACTGGTTCCCGCTGGAGAACCCCGGGCTGGTCTCCATCCCGATCGGCTTCCTGGCGGGCTGGATCGGCACCCTGCTGTCCGGTGAACCGGCGGACGAGGCGAAGTACGCTGAACTGGAGGTCCGCTCGCTGACCGGACTGGGCGCCCACTGATCGTCCCGCGTGACTATGCTGGCCCGGCTCCGCCCGTACGGCGGGGCCGGGCCGGTCGCCTTCGCCGGCCACACCCTCGGGAAGGAGCGCCACCATGCTGCTCGACAGCTTCGGACGACAGGCCGTCGACCTGCGGGTCTCGCTCACCGACCGGTGCAACCTGCGCTGTACGTACTGCATGCCGGAGGAGGGCCTGAGCTGGCTCGCCAAGCCGGAGCTGCTCACCGACGAGGAGATCGTCCGGCTGGTCGGGATAGCCGTACGGGACCTGGGAGTTCGCGAGGTGCGCTTCACCGGCGGCGAGCCGATGCTGCGCCCCGGGCTGGTCGGCATCGTCGCCGCCTGCGCCGCGCTGGAGCCCCGGCCCGAGCTGTCGCTGACCACCAACGGCATCGGCCTGGGCCGCACCGCCGCCGCGCTGCGCGAGGCCGGGCTCGACCGGGTCAACGTCTCCCTGGACACCCTCGACCCCGAGACCTTCCACACCCTCACCCGCCGCAGACGCCTCCAGGACGTGCTGGACGGGCTCGCCGCCGCCGAGGAGGCCGGGCTGGCGCCGGTCAAGCTCAACGCGGTGCTGATGCGCGGGGTCAACGACCACGAGGCGCCCGACCTGCTGGCCTGGTGCCTGGAGCGGGGCTACGAGCTGCGCTTCATCGAGCAGATGCCGCTGGACGCCCAGCACGGCTGGGACCGCTCGGCGATGATCACCGCCGAGGAGATCCTCGAGCGGCTCGGCACCCGCTTCACGCTCACCCCGGAGCCCTCCGCCCGCCGGGGCGCGGCGCCCGCCGAGCGCTGGGTGGTGGACGGCGGGGCCGGCCGCGTGGGCGTGATCGCCTCCGTCACCCGGCCGTTCTGCCGCGCCTGCGACCGCACCAGGCTCACGGCGGACGGGCAGGTGCGCAACTGCCTGTTCGCGACCGAGGAGAGCGACCTGCGCGCGGCGCTGCGCTCGGGGGCCGACGACGCCGAACTGTCGGCGCTGTGGCGGGCGGCGATGTGGGGCAAGAAGGCCGGGGCCGGGATCGACAACCCCGAGTTCCACCAGCCCGACCGGCCGATGTCGGCGATCGGCGGCTGACCGGCCGCTATTCGGCGACCGTCTCGGGGGTCCAGTCGGCGAAGGCGACGACCTCCTTGAGGAAGCCGCGCACGCCCAGGAACTGCGAGAGGTGCTCGCGGTGCTCCTCGCAGGCCAGCCAGGTCTTGCGGCGCTCCGGCGTGTGCAGCTTCGGGTTGTTCCACACCAGCACCCACAGGGCGTCGGCCCGGCAGCCCTTGGCGGAGCAGATCGGGGTGTCCATCGGGGCCGTCCTCGGTGCTTGGCGGGTGGTTCCGCACCGCCAAGTCTGGCACGCGTGATCGTCCGGCCCGGGCGCGGGCATGGCGACGCCGGGCAGCCACGGGGGGAGCCGCCCGGCGTCGGTCCGTCGCTCCGACGGGGGATGCGGAGCGCGTACGCAGTATGTCACGAGGAGGGGCTCGGTTGGGGAGGTCCTGCATGATTAATCTGAGGTTCTTTTGAGCTTTCCGGCGCCGGAATCGGGGCCAACCAGGGTGGAACGGATGGTCAGTTCACGTCCTGTGAAGATTTGGTGGCGTCCTTCTTTGCCTCTGCTGTACCGGCCGCCGCACCCGCCCCACCGCTACCACCGGGGCCGAGCATCAGCGGGGTGCCGGCCGGGATGTCGAAGGTGCTCGGCAGGCCCGGGGCCCGCTCCCGGCCCGCGTTGGCGACCAGCACCGCGAAGTAGGGCAGCAACACGGCCCCGGCCAGGGCCGCGAAGGCCAGCCAGCGCTGGACGTCCCACAGCACCACGGCGAGCAGCACGCACAGGGTGCGCAGCAGCATGGAGACGACGTAGCGGCGCTGGCGGCCCCTGACGTCCTCGCTGAGGCTGCTGCGCGCCCCGGTGATCCGGTAGACCTCGTCGCCGCTCTTGCTCATGTGTCCAACCGCCCTCGTCCACGCGCCCGCGCGCCTCGCCGCACGACCTCCTCACGGTACGCCCGGCACACGGCCGCGACGAGAGCGGGTGCGCCGGGCGGGTCGTACGGGCTGTACAGGCTGTGCGGGTTCTCCGGGCTGTACGGGTTCTCCGGGTTCAGGAACGGCGGGAGAGGTACTGCGGCGGGACGGCGTCGGTGAGCCAGACGCCGTTCTCGCTGATCCGGAACTCGTGGCCGTCCCCCGCCATCGCGGCGGCGTTGACCGTCAGGACCACCGGGCGGCCGTGCCGGGCGCCGACCCTGGTCGCCGTCTCGGTGTCCGCCGACAGGTGGACGTCCTGGCGGGCCATCGGGCGCAGGCCCTCGTGGAAGATCGCCGCCAGGTGGCGGTCGGCGGTGCCGTGGTAGAGCACCGGGGGCGGCACGGCGGCGGCCAGACCGAGGTCGACCGCCACCGTGTGGCCCTGGTTCGCGCGGATCGAGAGACCGTCCGGGGAGTAGCCGAACCGGCGCTTGTTGTTGGTCGCCACGACGTGGTCCAGCTCGGCCCTGCTCAGCCGGTTGCCCTTGGCCGAGAGGGCCGCGAGCAGCACGTCGATCCTGACCCAGCCCGCCTCGTCGAGCTCGATGCCGACCCGGTCGGGGTCGTGCCGCAGGATGCGGGACAGCATCTTGCTCGTCTTCACGGCCCGCTTCTCGTCCATCATGTCTCTCGTATCCCCCCGTTGATCAGCGGCTACGACGCCTGGCTGACCGAACTCATGTTGAAGTCCGCGACACGCACGGGTGGCATCGCGGTGCGGGTGAAGTAGTCGCTCCACTCGCGGGGCAGGCAGCGCTCGGTGCGGCCCGCCTCGGTGATCCGGCCCAGGAGGTCCACCGGGGACTCGTTGAACCGGAAGTTGTTGACGGCGCCGACGACCTCGCCGTTCTCGACCAGGTACACGCCGTCGCGGGTGAGGCCGGTGAGCAGCAGCGTGGCCGGGTCCACCTCGCGGATGTACCAGAGGCAGGTGAGCAGCAGGCCGCGCTCGGTGCGGGCGATCATCTCGTCCAGCGTCGGCGCGGACTCCTGGTCGGCCGTCTCCAGCACGAGGTTGTCGACGGCCGGGCGCAGCGGCAGGCCCGTGAGGGCGGCCGCGTGGCGGCTGGTGACGAGGTCGTTGAGCACGCCCTCGCGCAGCCACTCGGTGGCGGTGATCGGCAGGCCGTCGTCGAAGACCGAGACGTCCCCGCCGCTGGAGTGGGTGAGGACGAACGGCGCGGCCTCCAGCCCCTCCTCCCGCGGGTCGGAGCGCAGGGTCAGCGGCAGCGGGCTGAGCTTCTCGCCGATCCGGGTGCCTCCCCCGGCCTTGGAGAAGACGGTGCGGCCCTCGTGGGCGTCGCGGCCCCCGGAGGACCAGTGGAGGTAGATCATCAGGTCGGCGACGGCCGAGGGCGGCAGCAGCGTCTCGTAGCGGCCGGCGGGCAGGTCGACCTTGCGGGCGCCCCAGCCCAGGCGCTTCGTCAGCTCGGTGTGCAGCGCCTCGACGTCGACGTCGGCGAAGTCCCGGGTGGCGGCGCCGGCCCAGGCCGAGCCGGAGAGGTCGGCGGTCTTGGCGTTGATCTCGACCATGCCGGTGGGCTGGTCGTGGCGCAGCCGCAGGCCGGTGGAGCTGCCGAGGTAGCTGGAGACGACCTCGTGCCGGGCGAAGCCGTAGAGCAGCTCGCCCCGGGCGGCGGCGCGGGCGAAGGCCTCGCCCAGGGCCGGGCCGAAGGCGTCGAAGACCGCGATGGAGGTCTCCGCCGGGGGCTCGGTGAAGTCCGGGGAGGCGGGCCGGCCGGCGGCCAGCGGCTGGGCGTCCTCGGCCGGGCCGGCCGCGCGGGCGGCGTCCTCGGCGGCGCGGACCAGCGCCTCGACGTCGGCGGCGGTGACGGCCTCGCGGGAGACCACGCCGGAGGCGGTGCCCTCGGCGCCGTCGACGGTGGCGATCACGGTGAGGCGGCGGCCCCGGGTGACGCCGTTGGTGGTCAGGGCGTTGCCGGCCCAGCGCAGGTTCGCCGTGGACTCCTCGTCGGCGATCACCACGCAGCCGTCGGCGCGGGAGAGGGAGAGGGCCAGCTCGACGAGCTCGTGGGGCCGGGTCGTGGTCAGGTCGGTCATCAGTGACCCGCCTCCTGCTGGGTGTTGAGCACGTTGACGTTGCGGAACAGCGCCGAGGGGCAGCCGTGGCTGACGGCCGCGACCTGGCCGGGCTGCGCCTTGCCGCAGTTGAAGGCGCCGCCGAGGACGTAGGTCTGCGGTCCGCCGACGGCGGCCATCGAGCCCCAGAAGTCGGTGGTGGTGGCCTGGTAGGCGAAGTCCTTGACCTGGCCGGCGAGTTCGCCGTTCTTGACGGCGTAGGCGCGCTGGCCGGTGAACTGGAAGTTGTAGCGCTGCATGTCGATCGACCAGGAGCGGTCGCCGACGATGTAGAGGCCGTCCTCGACCTGGGAGATCAGCCCGGCGGTGTCCGGGCCGTCGGCGGCCGGCTGGAGCGAGACGTTGGCCATCCGCTGGACGGGGACGTGCGCGGGGGAGTCGGCGAAGGCGCAGCCGTTGGAGCGGTCGAAGCCCTTCAACTTCGCCATGCCGCGGTCGAGTTGGTAGCCGACCAGGACGCCGTCCCGGACCAGGTCCCAGGACTGGGTGGCCACGCCCTCGTCGTCGTAGCCGATGGTGGACAGGCCGTGCTCGGCGGTGCGGTCGCCGGTGACGTGCATCAGCCCGGAGCCGTACTTCAGCGAGCCGAGCCGGTCGAAGGTGGCGAAGGAGGTGCCGGCGTACGCGGCCTCGTAGCCGAGGGCGCGGTCCAGCTCGGTGGCGTGGCCGATGGACTCGTGGATGGTCAGCCAGAGGTTGGACGGGTCGATGACCAGGTCGTAGTGGCCGGCCCGGACGCTCGGGGCCCTCATCTTCTCGGCCAGCAGGCCCGGCAGCTCGGCGAGTTCGGCGTTCCAGTCCCAGCCGGTGCCGGTGAGGTACTCGAAGCCGCGGCCGGCCGGCGGGGCCAGGGTGCGCATGGTGTCGAAGGCGCCGGTGCGCTCGTCGACCGAGGTGGCCTCCAGCTCCGGGTGCAGCCGGATGCGCTGCTGGGTGGTGACCGTCCCGGCGGTGTCCGCGTAGAACTTGTTCTCCTGGACGGTCAGCAGGCTCGCCTGGACGTGCGAGACGCCCTCGGCGGCCAGCAGCCGGGAGCTCCACTCGGCGAGCAGCGCCGTCTTCTCGGCGTCGGGCACCTCGAAGGGGTTCACCTCGTACGCGGAGACCCAGGTGACGTCCCGGTGGACGGGCTCGTCGGCCAGCTCGACCCGCTCGCCGGAGCCCGCCGCGCGGCTGATCCCGCCGGAGAGGCGGGCCACGGCCACGGCCTGCTCGGCGACCCGGGCGGCCGCGCCGGGGGTGAGGTCCACGCCGGCGGCGAAGCCCCAGGCGCCGTCCAGCAGCACCCGGACGGCGAAGCCGAGCTGGACGCTGTCGGACGTCCCGGCCGGGCGGGCGTCGCGCAGCCGCCAGGAGGCGCTGCGGACCCGCTCCAGGCGGAAGTCGGCGTGGTCGGCGCCGAGTTCGCGGGCCCGGGTGAGGGCGGCGTCGGCCAGGGTGCGCAGGGGGAGGGCGAGGAACAGCTCGTCGACGGCGCGCCCGAGCGGGGCGCCCGCGCGGTCGGCCGGAGGGATCGTCGGAGGCAATCGGGCTCCCAGGTCGCGGAGGGTGGCGGTGCGGCGCCGCACAGGGGGCGCCGCACCGCATCATTGCCCGTCCACGGGGTTTCCGGCCAGCGCATTTCGGCCGGTTTCGCCCGGGTGCCGGGTGGGGTCTAGGGCGTGTCTTGTGGTTCTTGTCGGATCAGGCCGCGGCGTTGGGGTGCGTGCATCGCAAGGCGGAGGAGGGAGCCACTGCGGAGCATTGGCGACCGACGACAACGCGGCGAGGTGCGTGCCCCGGCGTCGCGGACCCGGCAAAGATCCGCAAGACACGCCTAAAAGACGGTCTCCCACCAGCCGTCCAGCTCCGGGGGGTTGTCGACGTCGACGCGCTCGCCGGGGCGGGGGACGGCCAGCGGGACGGCCTGCGCCTTGGCCTCCTTGAGGAGGCGCTCGACCGGCTCGGCCCACGGGTGCAGGCCCAGGTTGAAGGTGCACCAGTGCACGGGGACGAGCAGGCCGCCGCCCAGGTCGCGGTGGGCGAGGACGGCGTCCTCGGGGGTCATGTGGATGTCGGCCCAGGCGGCGTCGTACGCGCCGATCTGCACCAGCGAGGCGTCGAAGGGGCCGTGCTGCTCTCCGATGCGGGCGTAGCCCTCGAAGTAGCCGGAGTCCCCGGTGTAGAAGACCTTGCGGGAGGGGCCGGCGATCACCCAGGAGCCCCAGAGGGTGGTGTTGCGGGTCAGGCCGCGGCCGGAGAAGTGGTGGGCCGAGGTGAGGGTGAGGACCAGCTCGCCCAGGGTGCAGGTCTCGTCCCAGTCCAGCTCGATGATGCGGTGCTCGGGCACGCCCCAGCGGCGCAGGTGGCCGCCGATGCCCAGCGGCACGGCGAAGGGCGCGGACTGGCTGCGGACCAGGCGCTTGACGGTGGCCATGTCGAGGTGGTCGTAGTGGTCGTGCGAGATCAGCACGGCGTCGACCGCCGGGAGCTCCTCCAGCTCGACGGGCACCGGGTGGAGCCGCTTGGGGCCGACGTGGGCGGCGGGGGAGCAGCGGTCGCTCCAGATCGGGTCGAGCAGCACCCGGAAGCCCTCCAGCTCCACCAGTGCGGAGGCGTGCCCGTACCAGGTGATCCGCACGCCCTGCCCGGCCGGGCCGTCCTCGGGGGCGGGGCGGACGGTGGGCACCGGGTGCGCGGGGACGCGGCCCTCGCGCTCGAACAGCATCCGGCGGGCGGTGGCGCCGTCGAAGCCGGGGGCGCCGGAGGTGCGGGCGAGCGTGGAGGGCGCGTTGTGGAAGACGCCGTCGCGGTACTGCGGCGACTCGCGGACCCTGTCCTCGCGCTCGGCGTCCGGCCGCCGCCCGAACGCCGCCGGCAGGTCGCGCAGCGACCAGGCGGCCGCGCCGAGGCCCGCCGCGAGGGCGGCCAGGGCCAGTCGTCGTCCGCGCCGGGGGGTGCTTCCGGGCCGTGCCTTGCTCATGGGCGCTGCCTTCATCGCTCGCCGGGACGCCTCGGGGACGGTACGGCCGGTCCCGGGTCGTTCCGCACCACGGGGGCAACGGGCGTCCCGTCCCTGTTGTTCCCGACAGTCGCCTGCGGCAAGGACGCTCCTGGAGACCGTGCCGGGAGCGTGTGCGGGAAGGGCGCGGGGCGGGCGCGGATTGTCGGATTGCGACAGTTCCGCAGGTGCGGCGCTGTCGGAGCCCGATTCGTCGACGCCGCCGGGCGCCCGATAGCGTCACAGGGCGTACGCATTCCGCCGTACGCGCTGACACACGGGAAGAGGTGGATCGTTGAGCCGCTCGGTTCTCGTCACCGGAGGAAACCGGGGCATCGGCCTCGCGATCGCCCAGGCCTTCGCCGAAGCCGGCGACAAGGTCGCCATCACCAGCCGTTCCGGCGAGGTGCCGGAGTCGCTGGCCAAGTACGACGTCCTCGCGGTGCGCTGCGACATCACGGACGCCGCCCAGGTCGACGCCGCCTTCACCGAGATCGAGGCGAAGCACGGCGCGGTCGAGGTGCTGGTCGCCAACGCGGGCATCACCAACGACACCCTGCTGCTGCGCATGTCCGAGGAGGACTTCACCTCCGTCCTGGACACCAACCTGACCGGCACGTTCCGGGTGGTCAAGCGCGCCTCCAAGCTGATGATGCGCGCCAAGAAGGGCCGCGTCGTCCTGATCTCGTCGGTCGTGGGCCTGTCCGGCTCGCCGGGCCAGGCGAACTACGCCGCCTCCAAGGCCGGCCTGGTCGGCTTCGCCCGGTCGCTGGCGCGCGAGCTCGGCCCGCGCAACATCACCGTCAACGTGGTCGCCCCCGGCTTCGTGGACACCGACATGACCGCCGTGCTCAGCGACGAGCGCCGCAAGGAGATCGTCTCGGGCGTGCCGCTGGGCCGCTACGCGGCGCCCTCCGAGGTCGCCTCGACCGTGCGGTTCCTCGGTTCGGACGAGGCCGCGTACATCACCGGAGCCGTCATCCCCGTGGACGGCGGATTGGGCATGGGTCACTGAGCATGAGTGGAATCCTCGAGGGCAAGCGCATCCTCATCACGGGTGTGCTGATGGAGTCCTCCATCGCCTTCCACACCGCCAGGCTGGCGCAGGAGCAGGGCGCGGAGATCATCCTCACCGCCTGGCCGCGCCCGAGCCTGACCGAGCGCGTCGCCCGGAAGCTGCCCAAGCCCGTCAAGGTGCTGGAGCTGGACGTCTCCAACCCGGAGCACCTGGACCGCCTGGCCGACCAGGTCCGCGAGGTCCTGCCGACCCTGGACGGCATCGTCCACTCGATCGGCTTCGCCCCGCAGGACGCGCTCGGCGGCAACTTCCTGGACACCCCGTGGGAGTCCGTGGCCACCGCCATGAACGTCTCGGCGTACTCGCTGAAGTCGCTGACCACGGCGCTGCTGCCGCTGATGCAGGACGGCGGCTCCGTCGTCGGCCTGACCTTCGACGCGCAGTTCGCCTGGCCGCAGTACGACTGGATGGGCCCGGCCAAGGCCGCCCTGGAGTCGACCAACCGCTACCTGGCCCGCTACCTGGGCCCGCGCGACATCCGCTGCAACCTGGTCTCGGCCGGTCCGATCGGCTCGATGGCCGCCAAGTCCATCCCGGGCTTCACCGAGCTGGCCGACACCTGGAACCAGCGCTCCCCGCTCAAGTGGGACCTGAGCGACCCGGAGCCGGCCGGCCGCGCCATCGTCGCGCTGCTGTCGGAGTGGTTCCCGAAGACCACCGGCGAGATCGTCCACGTGGACGGCGGCCTGCACGCCATCGGCGCCTGACGCCCGCGTCCGTACATCCGAACGCCCGGCACCCCTTCTCGGGGGGCCGGGCGTTCGGGCGTTCCTGTGCGGCCTACGCGGCGTCGGCGGCCGAGCAGGCGCCGATGGCCCGGCCGGCCTCCACGGAGGCGCGCGGGGCGTCGCCGCCGCGGATGGCGTCCAGGATGGCGGCGTGCCCGATGTAGCGCTCCTCGATCAGCTCGGGGCCGACGTCGTTGCGCAGGTGCTCGCGGGTGACCTCGCCGAGGTCGGCGTAGACGGCGAGCAGCACGTCGTTGTGGGCGGCGGCGACCACGGCCTGGTGGAAGGCGGCGTCGGCCTGGACGAAGGACTCGGCGTCCCCCGAGTGCCAGGCGCTCTCGCGGCGGGCGAGGGTGGCGTCCAGCAGGGCGAGGTCCCGCTCGGTGCGCCGCTCGGCGGCGAGGCCGGCGGCGGACATCTCCAGCGTGGCCCGCAGCTCGGCGACCTGGGCCTGGTCGGCGTCGGCGAAGCGGCGGTGCATGACCCCGGCCAGCTCGCTGGTGGCGAGGACGTACGTGCCGGAACCCTGCCGGATGTCCAGCAGCCCGTTGTGGGCGAGGGCGCGGACGGCCTCGCGGACGGTGTTGCGGGCCACGCCCAGCTGTTCGACCAGGGCCGCCTCGGTGGGGATGCGCGAGCCGACCGGCCACTCGCCGGAGGTGATCTGGGCGCGCAGCTGGGCGATCACCTGGTCGGACAGCGGGGTGCGCCTCGGGGAGGACAGCGCCACGGGGGTCTCCTTGCGGCTCTACGGCGTGGGTGGGGTCCGGGCCGGATGTGTCCGGAGCATGAACGGTCGGCACATCATGCCAATACTGAGGTGCATCAATTCATCCCATCATTCTATGATGGCTCCCATGCCTCCCGCAGCAGACATCTCCGCCTCCCCCCGACACGAGGCCCAGCCGCAGACCGAGCGGCCGTCCGGCCCCGCCGCGAAGTACGGCGTCTGGCTCTTCGCGATCGCCATCGCCGCCGCCGCGTTCAACCTGCGCCCCGTGGTCACCAGCCTTGGGCCGCTGCTCGACCAGGTCCGCGCCGACCTCGGGATGAACCCGACCCTGGCCGGGCTGCTCACCGCCGTCCCCTCGCTCTGCTTCGGCGTGTTCGGCTTCGCCGCGCCCGCCATGGCCCGCCGGATCGGCCCGATCGCCGTGGTCACCGCAGGGATGGGCGCGATCACCGCCGGCGTGCTGGCCCGCTCCTTCGCCGGCGGCACCGCCGTCTTCCTGCTGCTCACGGCGCTCGCGCTGGCCGGTGTGGCCGTCTCCAACGTGCTGCTGCCCGTGGTGATCAAGCGGTACTTCCCCGACAGGGTCGGGCCGATGATCGGCCTGTACTCGATGGCGCTGTCCGCCGGCACCGCGCTGGCCGCCGCCGTCACCGTCCCGCTGACCAGCTCCCTCGGCGGCGACTGGCGCTACGGCCTCGGCGTCTGGGCGGCGCTGGGCGCGGTCGCCCTGCTGCTCTGGCTGTCGGTGATGTTCTCCCGCCGCGAGCGCGGGGAGAAGGCCGCCGGCTCGGCCGCCCCGGTGAAGCTGCCGATCACCCGCAGTCGTACGGCCTGGGCGCTGGCCTGCTTCTTCGGCCTCCAGGCCACCGGCGCGTACGTGGTGATGGGCTGGCTGCCGAAGATCTTCCAGGACTCGGGCATCGACAAGGGCACCTCCGGGGTGCTGCTCGCCGTCACCATGGTGATCGGCGTGCCGGTCTCCTTCGTGCTGCCCAACCTGGCCGCCCGGCGCGGGGACCAGCGGCTGTTCGTGGTGGTGCTCGCCTCCTGCGGCATCGTCGGGTACGCGGGCCTCGCGCTCGCCCCGGCCGGGCTGCCGTGGGTGTGGGCCGTCCTGGTGGGCCTGTCCAACTGCGCGTTCCCGCTGGTGCTGACGATGATCGGCCTGCGCGCCCGGACAGCCGGCGGGGTGGCGCAGCTGTCCGCCTTCTCCCAGGGCGTCGGCTACCTGATCTCCATCCCCGGCCCGATCCTGATCGGCCGGATCTACCAGACCACCGGCGAGTGGTACTGGCCGCTGGGCTTCCTGGCGCTGCTGCTCGTCCCGCAGATGCTGTTCGGCCTGCGGGCGGCGATGGCCCGGCACATCGAGGACGAGGCCGTGCACCCGGCGGCGCGGGTCAAGGCCTGACCAAGGCGGCGGGGGCGGGCGCGGACGGGCGTGTTCGGGGTGCGAGAATCCCGGACATGCCCGTTCTCGACCCCAACCCCACCGACGGCCGCAAGCAGCTCGGCCGCATCGCCCTCGCCTTCGCCGGCATCGTCGTCGTGGTGGCGATCATCGCCTCCGTCGCCGCCGCGATCGGCTGACCCGCCGCCCCTCGGAGTGCCGACGACGGCACCCCCGCCGTACCGGAGTGACGGCAACGGGCAGCATCGCGCCCCCCGGCGGCTTTTCTGCCAAGCTTGCTGGGTATGAGCTCCGACACGCCCCGCAGGATCATCGTTCTCCGCCACGCCAAGGCCGACTGGCCCAACGGCGTGGACGACCACGAGCGGCCGTTGGCCGACCGGGGCCGTCACCAGGCCCCGGAAGCCGGCCGCTGGATGGCCGACTCCGGCATCAACCCCGACTTCGTGCTCTGCTCCACCGCCCTGCGCACCCGGGAGACCTGGAAGCTGGCCGTGCACGAGCTCCCCAAGCGGGCCCGCAGGACCGTCTACGAGGACCGGATCTACGAGGCCAGCCCGGGCGAGATCATCGCCGTCCTGCAGGAGGTCCCGGAGGAGTACGCGGACGTGGTGCTGGTGGGCCACAACCCGGGCGTGCTCGGCCTGACCCAGGTGCTCGCCGGGGACGAGGGCGACCGCGACGCGCTGGAGCGCCTGCGCCTGGGCGGCTTCCCGACCTCGGCGGTCGCCGTGCTCAGCTTCGACGGCTCCTGGAAGGGCGTGGAGCCGGGCGTGGCCGCGCTGGTCTCGTACCACACGCCGCAGGACTGACCCCCTCGACGATCAGGGGCGTGGGGGGGCGGCGCCCCCCCCCCCGGCCCGCCCCCCCCCCCCGGCCCCCGGGGGGGGGGGCCCGCCCCCCACGCCCCTTCGTCGCCTCCGTACGCGTCACTCGGTCGGGGTGCCGTCCAGGGCGTCCGCCGCCTCGACCTCCTCGCGGGTGATGCCCAGCAGGTAGAGCACCGTGTCCAGGAACGGCACGTTCACCGCCGTGTCCGCGGCCTCCCGCACCACCGGCTTGGCGTTGAACGCCACCCCCAGGCCCGCCGCGTTCAGCATGTCCAGGTCGTTGGCGCCGTCGCCGATCGCCACCGTCTGCGACAGCGGCACCCGCGCCTGCTCGGCGAAGCGCGCCAGCCAGCGGGCCTTGCCGGCCCGGTCCACGATCTCGCCGACCACCCGGCCGGTGAACTTCCCGTCCACCACCTCCAGGGTGTTGGCCGCCGCGAAGTCCAGCCCCAGCTCCTCCACCAGGTGGTCGGTGACCTGGGTGAACCCGCCCGACACCACCGCCACCTGGAAGCCCAGGCGCCGCAGCGTACGGACGAGGGTGCGCGCGCCCGGCGTGAAGCGGACCTCCTTGCGCACCTGCTCCGTCACCGAGGCGTCCAGCCCGGCCAGCAGCGCGACCCGCGCCCGCAGCGACTCCGCGAAGTCCAGCTCCCCGGCCATCGCCGCGGCCGTCACCCGGGCGACCTCCGCCTCGCAGCCCGCGTGGGCGGCGAACAGCTCGATCACCTCGTCCTGGATGAGCGTGGAGTCCACGTCCATCACCACCAGCCGCTTGGCCCGGCGCTCCAGACCCGCCGACACCACCGCCACGTCCACCCGCTGGGTCGCCGCCTCCGCCGCCAGCTCGGCCCGCAGCTCGGCGGTGGCCACACCCGAGACCGCCAACTCCACGGCCGTCACCGGGTACTTGGCGAGGCGGAAGACACGGTCGATGTTGCCGCCCGATGCGGTGATCCGCGAGGTCAGCGCGGAGACGGCGGCGGAGGTCAGCGGACTGCCGAGCACCGTCACGTGCGAACGGCCCTCCCGGCGGGGCCGGTTGTCGCCGATGCCGGACAGGATCTCGGCCTGGAGCTTCTGCTCCTCCGCCCAGCGGTGCACGGTGGCCCGCAGGCCGCCCTCCGCGCCGGGCGCGGACGGAGGGGTGACCAGGGCGCACAGGGTGATGCGGCCCCGGGTCACGACCTGCTCGATGTCGATGACGTCGACGCCGAAACCGGCCAGCGTCGCGAAGAGTCCGGCGGTGATGCCGGGGCGGTCCTTGCCGAACACCTTGACGAGCAGGGTGCGCTCGTCCGCGGTCCGGGGCTGGGCGGCGGGGAGGGGCTCAGCGGCCAGGGGCGATGCGTTCATGGTGGCTCCCACGCTACCCGCCGGCCGGCGGCCGCAGGGCACCCGTCCCACCTCGCGGACGGGCTCCCCGCGCCGAAGGGGCGCGCCGGTGCCGAAAGGGAGCGCCGGCCGTCGGCACCGGGTCAGGAGCGCCCCGGAGGCGGGCGGGCGACGAAATGGGTAGCAGGCTGGTCACAGTCACCCGGGGCGACTTTCGTCCGAGGTCGGCGGGCTGGAATGATTCCCCCGTCAGATTCAGGACATTGCACCCCCGGCCGGGGGCGCGAATTCGGGGGAACCGAGAGAGCGGGGCAGGCGAGCAGTGCCGCAACTCGTCATCGAGATCAACGGACAGCAGCGGACTCTGGAGCCGGGGCGGTCCTACACCATCGGGCGCAACCCGCAGTCGGACTTCACGTTCGACGACGCGAGGGTCTCCTGGCAGCACGGAACCATCGGCTTCGACGGCAACGGCTGGCAGCTGGACGACCACGGGAGCACCAACGGCACGTACGTGGCCGGCGCCCGCACCCTTCAGGCCCGGCTGTACCCCGGAGCGGTGGTCAACCTGGGCAACCCGGAGAACGGCCCCCGGCTCGGCTTCTCCGCCCCCGTGCAGGTCGCCGCCCCGCAGGCCGTCCCCGTGCACGAGGCCACCACCAACCGTGGGCCCGTCCCGACGCCGCAGGCGCCGTACCCGCCCCAGTACCAGGCGCAGTACCCGGCGCCGCCCGTGCAGCAGTACCCGCCGCAGGGCGTGCCGCACCAGGGCTTCCCGCCGCCGCAGCCCGCGGACGGAGGCAGCGGCGGGCCGCAGCCGACCATCATCCGCAACCTGACGGCCGCCATGCGCACCATCCGCATCGGCCGCGCGCTCGACAACGACATCGTGGTCTCCGACCTCCAGGTCTCCCGCCACCACGCCGAGCTGCGCCAGCTGCCCGACGGCCGCTTCGAGTTCGTCGACCTCGGCAGCCACAACGGCATCTTCCTCAACGGCCAGCGGGTGCAGCGTCAGCTCGTCGGCGCCCAGGACCGCCTGACCGTCGGCCACTCCAGCTTCGTCCTCGTCGGGGACCAGCTCCAGGAGTTCGTCGACAACGGCGCCGTCTCCTTCTCCGCCCGCCACCTGACCGTCGAGGTCGAGCACAAGGGCGGCAAGAAGATCCTCCTCAACGACGTCAGCTTCGGCGTCCCCGAGAAGTCCCTCGTCGCCGTCATCGGCCCCTCCGGCTCCGGCAAGTCCACGCTGCTGCGCGCCCTCACCGGCTACCGCCCGGCCGACCGCGGCGAGGTCCTCTACGACGGCCGCAACCTCTACAAGCAGTTCGCCGAACTGCGCTCCCGCATCGGCCTGGTGCCGCAGTCGGAGATCCTGCACCGCGAACTCGCCGTCCGGAAGGCCCTCAAGTACGCGGCCCAGCTGCGCTTCCCCGGCGACACCGAGGCGAGCGAGCGCGCCGCCCGCATCGACGAGGTGCTGTACGAGCTGCGCCTCGACAAGCGCGCCGACAACAAGATCACCGCGCTCTCCGGCGGCCAGCAGAAGCGCGTCTCCGTCGCGCTGGAGCTGCTCACCAAGCCCTCGCTGATCTTCCTGGACGAGCCCACCTCCGGCCTCGACCCGGGCATGGACCGCGAGGTGATGCAGATGCTGCGCAACCTCGCCGACGCCGACGACGGCCGCACCATCCTGGTCGTCACCCACTCCGTGGCCGAACTCGCGCTCTGCGACCGGCTGCTGGTGATGGCGCCGGGCGGCTCGGTGGCCTACTTCGGCCCGCCGGACGAGGCGCTGCACTTCTTCGGGTACGAGACCTGGGCGGACGTCTTCCAGGCCTTCGAGAACTACCCGGACCACGACTGGGCCGGCCGCTACCGCGGCTCGGTGCACTACCAGCAGTACTCCGCCCCGACCGTCGAGGCGGGCGAGGTCCAGCACGTCCAGGTCTCCCAGGAGGCCGTCAAGCCGGTCAAGCCCCAGAGCTGGGGCTCCCAGCTGTGGACGCTGATGCGCCGCTACATGTCGGTGCTCGCCTCCGACCGGGGCTTCCTCGCGCTGTCCGTCCTGCTGCCCGCCGTCATCGGCGCCGTCAGCGTGCTCGTGCCCAACGAGCCGGGGCTCGCGCCCAACCCGAAGACCCAGCTGCACCTCAACAGCGGCGCCGCGACGATCCTGATGATCCTCGCCATCGGCGCCTGCTTCTCGGGGGCGGCCAACTCGGTGCGCGAACTCATCAAGGAACGCGCGATCTACGAACGGGAACGGGCCACCGGGCTCTCCCGCTCGGCGTACATGATGTCCAAGGTCATCGTGCTGGGCGTGTTCAGCGTGATCCAGGGCGCCATCATCTCCGCCGTCGGCTTCCTGCCGCGCAAGCTGCCCGAGCACGGCGGCCTGCTGGTGGAGAACACGCCGCTCATCGAGATGACCATCGGCATGATCCTGCTCAGCTTCACCGCGATGATGTTCGGCCTGATGATCTCGGCCCTGGTCAAGACCAGCGAGAAGACCATGCCGCTGCTGGTCATGTTCGCCATCGTCCAGGTCGTCTTCACCGGCTGCCTCTTCCAGATCTTCTCCAAGCCGGGCCTGGAGCAGGTCGCCTGGCTGATGCCCGCCCGCTGGGGCACCGGCATCGTCGCCACCACGCTCGACCTGTCCAAGCTGATGGGGCCCTGGAACAAGGACTTCCAGAACCCGAAGTACGACCCGCTCTGGCACCACAGCGTCCTGCAGTGGGTGGTCGACGCCGGCGCGCTGATCGTCATCTCCATCCTCATCGGGATGCTCGTCACCCGGCTCCAGCGCCGGCACGAGCCCGAGGTCATGCAGAAGGGCTGAGGCCCCCACGCTCCAGGGCGGCTCCCCCGTACGTACGGGGGAGCCGCCCTGCGGCGTTTTTTCACGGGGCCCTCGGACCTAGGTCCGAGGGCCCGCGACCGCACCGGCCCCGGACGGACGCGGACGGCCGTGCGGCGGCGGTAGTTTGGCCGTATGCCCAGCACCCCCGGCGACCACCCTGGCGACCACCGCCCCACCCCCGGCGACCGGCCCGGCTGCGACCCCCTCGGCGGGATCGAGGCCGTCAGCCGGGCGCTGCTCGCGATGAGCCGCCACCTGGAGGTCCGCGAGGTGCTGCGCCGCATCACCGCCTCCGCCCGCGAACTGCTCGGCGCCGAGTACGCCGCCCTCGGCGTGCCCGACGACCACGGCGGCTTCGCCCAGTTCGTCGTCGACGGCGTCACCGACGAGCAGTGGCGCGCCATCGGCCCGCTGCCCCGCCAGCACGGCGTGCTCGCCAAGATGCTCCACGAGACCGGCCCCACCCGCCTCGCGGACGTCCGCAAGGCCCCCGCCTTCGAAGGCTGGCCCGCCGCGCACCCCGAGATGGACGCCTTCCTCGGCATGCCGATCGTCGACTCCGAGGCCGCCGAGGACGAACCCCGCGTCACCGGCGTCATCTTCCTCGCCAACAAGCGCGGCGGCGGCCTGTTCACCGACCACGACGAGGAGCTCCTGCGCATCCTCGCCGCCCACGCCGCCCTCGCCCTCACCAACGCCCGCCTCTACGAGCGCAGCCGCGAACTCACCCTCGCCGGCGAACGCGCCCGCATCGCCCACGACCTGCACGACGCCGTCTCGCAGAAGCTCTTCTCGCTGCGCCTGACCGCCAAGGCCGCCGCCAAGCTCGTCGACCGCGACCCGGCCCGCGCCCGCGCCGAACTCGCCGAGGTCGCCCGCCTCGCCGCCGAGGCCGCCGACGAACTGCGCGCCGTCGTCGTCGAACTGCGCCCCGCCGCCCTGGAGGAGGACGGCCTCAGCGCCACCCTCGCCTCCCAGGTGCAGCTCCTCGACCGCGCCCACACCGCCGACATCGCCTACGCGGCCGACGGCGTGCGCGCCCTGCCGCCCGCCCAGGAGGCCGCCCTGCTGCGCGTCGCCCAGGAGGCCCTGCACAACGCGCTGCGCCACTCCGACGCCCGCCGCGTCACCGTCACCCTGGCCGGCACCCCCGGCCGGGGCGCCGTCCTGCGGGTGCGCGACGACGGGCGCGGCTTCGACCCCGAGTCCGTCCGCCGGGCCGGCCGCCACCTCGGCCTCGCCTCGATGCGCGACCGCGCGTCCGCCGTCGGCGGCACGCTCACCCTGGAATCCGCCCCCGGCCGGGGGACGCTCGTCGAGATGGAGGTCCCCGGTGCCTGACAGCACGCCGTCGATCCGCGTCCTGCTGGTCGACGACCACCAGGTGGTCCGCCGAGGACTGCGCACCTTCCTGGAGGTCCAGGACGACATCGAGGTGGTCGGCGAGGCCGCCGACGGCGCCGAGGGCGTCGAACGGGCCCGCGAACTCGACCCCGACGTCGTCCTGATGGACCTCAAGATGCCCGGCGTCGACGGAATCGAGGCGCTGCGCACCCTCAAGGGCGAGGGCAGCCGGGCCCGCATCCTGATCGTCACCAGCTTCACCGAGCACCGCACGATGGTCCCCGCCCTGCGGGCCGGCGCCGCCGGGTACGTCTACAAGGACGTCGACCCGGAGGCCCTGGCCGGAGCGATCCGCTCCGTCCACGCCGGCCACGTCCTGCTCCAGCCCGAACTGGCCGAGGCGCTGCTCGCCGACGACGGCCCCCGCGCCCCGCAGGGCCGGGGCGGCACCCTCACCGAGCGCGAGCGCGAGGTGCTCGGCCACATCTCCGACGGCCGCTCCAACCGGGAGATCGCCCGCAGCCTGCACCTGTCGGAGAAGACGGTGAAGACCCACGTCTCCAACATCCTGATGAAGCTGGACCTCGCCGACCGCACCCAGGCCGCCCTCTGGGCCGTCCGGCACGGCGAGGCCCGGCAGCCGTAGCCCTTTCTCTAACGCTCCTCGCGCTCGTCCACCAGGGCGTTGTACGCGGCCACCTGCGCCCGGCGCGCGGTGCGCCGCAGCGGCGCCAGCACCGACTGCCGGGCCGTCATCTCGGAGGCGCTCACCGCCGCGCCGTGCCCGTCCGAGGCGATCGCCAGCAGCGCCGACACCTGCCGCGCCGACTCCAGCACCCGGACGGCGCGCGGCGGGTAGCCCGGCGCCAGCAGCTCGGCGTCGCCCCGGCGGCGGTACGCCTCCAGCGCGCGCAGCGCCCCCGGGCCCGCGCCCGCCACGTCCAGGCGGGTCAGCAGCAGCGTCGCCTCGCGCAGCCCGTCCGCCAGCTCCCGCTCGGCCTCGTGCAGCGAGGGCACGTCCGCCGGAGGGGAGTCGCCGACCTCGGCGCAGCGCCACAACACGGTGGCCGAGCGGTCCCCCTCGGGGCCGTACACCGTGATCTCCGGCACCAAGCCGAGCGGCGCGCCCACCGCGAGCACCGCCTCGCCCGCGCCCATCGCCCGCTCGTTGAACGGCGCCGGGCCGGTCAGCCCCAGCGGGTGCCCGGGGGAGGGCAGGGCCAGGCGCAGGCCCTTCACGCCCAGCACCCGCAGGCGGCCCAGCGCCCAGGTGAGCGCGTGCAGCTCGCCCGGAGCGTCCCCGGGGAGGCCGGTCACCCGGTGGTTCTCGTCGGCGCCCAGGACGGCCGCGGCGGCGTCGTCCGGCGACGCCAGCCCGGCCAGCAGGGCGTTGCCCCAGGCGGTCAGCCGCCCCGAACGGGGCTCTTCGTACGGATTGTCGGCAGGTGTCGCGAGCATCCGGCCAGCCTACGGAATCGGCGGTCATCCGCGTGGCGTAGGTTTGCCCATGCGCGTGCGGCGCACCCACCCCGTGCCCACCGGCTGCCGGGGCGGGAGGGCCGACCGCATCGACGGCCGAGATTTCTGTTTTGGGGAAGGCGTGGGCATGAGCGACGTGCTGGAGCTGGTGGACGTATCCGTGGTCCGGGAGGGGCGCGCGCTGGTCGACCAGGTCTCGTGGTCCATCTCCGAGGGTGAGCGCTGGGTCATCCTGGGCCCGAACGGCGCCGGCAAGACCACCCTGCTGCAGATCGCCTCCTCGTACCTCTTCCCGACCTCGGGCAAGGTGTCGGTGCTCGGCGAGCAGCTCGGCGAGATCGACGTCTTCGAGCTGCGCTCCCGGATCGGCCTGGCCGGCGCCTCGATGTTCGACAAGCTCCCCGCCGAGCAGACCGTCCTGCAGACCGTGCTCACCGCCGCGTACGGCATGACCGTCAGCTGGCAGGAGACCTACGAGCAGTCCGACGAGGGCCGCGCCCTCGCCCTGCTCGACCGCATGGGCATGGCCGGGCTGACCGCCCGCAAGTTCGGCACCCTCTCCGAGGGCGAGCGCAAGCGCACCCTGATCGCCCGCGCCCTGATGACCGACCCCGAGCTGCTGCTGCTCGACGAGCCCGCCGCCGGCCTGGACCTCGGCGGCCGCGAGGACCTGGTGCGCCGGCTCGGCGCCCTCGCCCAGGACGAGTTCGCCCCAGCCATGGCGATGGTCACCCACCACGTCGAGGAGATCGCCCCCGGCTTCACCCACGTCCTGATGATCCGGCAGGGCAAGGTCCTCACCGCGGGCCCGATCGACACCGAGCTGACCGCCCGCAACCTCTCCAAGTGCTTCGGTCTGCCGCTGACGCTGGAGCGCCACGGCGACCGCTGGTCGGCCCAGGGCCTCCCTCTGGGATAGCCCTTTCGGGGCCGTCGTGGGAACCGGTCGCACGCGCGACCGGTTTCCGCCCCTCGACCTGCGGGAACTGTCCGCCTCGAAGGCCCTTGGATCCCTAGGATGGTCGTGTGGACAGCTGGATCGTGTGGCTCTTGATCGCCGGGGTGCTCGGCATACCGCTGGTGCTCACCGCCGTGCCCGAGTTCCTGCTGTTCGCGATCGGTGCGCTCGCCGCCGCCGGTGTGGCCGCGCTCGGCGGGGGAGTGGTCCTGCAGACCGCCGGTTTCCTGGTGGTCTCCGTCGCCATGGTGGCCTTCGTCCGCCCGATCGCCTACCGGCAGCTGCAGAAGGGCCCGCACGTCAAGATGGGGATCGAGGCGCTCCAGGGCGCCACCGCGGTCGTCGCGGAAACCGTCGACGGGGAGGGCGGCCGGATCAAGCTCAACGGCGAGATCTGGTCGGCCCGCGCGCTCCACCCGGACCAGGTCTACGAGCCCGGGCAGCAGGTCGACGTCGTCGAAATCCAGGGCGCGACCGCCCTGGTCGTCTAGGGGAGAGTCCGTGGAACCCGTCCTTATCGTTTTGGTCGTCCTGGTCGTGGTGGCCTTCATCGCGCTGATCAAGACGATCCAGGTCATCCCTCAGGCCAGCGCCGCGATCGTGGAGCGCTTCGGCCGCTACACCCGGACGCTCAACGCGGGCCTGAACATCGTCGTGCCGTTCATCGACCGCGTCCGCAACCGCATCGACCTGCGCGAGCAGGTCGTGCCGTTCCCGCCGCAGCCGGTGATCACCCAGGACAACCTGGTCGTCAACATCGACACCGTCATCTACTACCAGGTGACCGACCCCCGCGCCGCCACGTACGAGGTCGCCAGCTACATCCAGGCCATCGAGCAGCTCACCGTCACCACGCTGCGCAACATCATCGGCTCGATGGACCTCGAGTCCACCCTGACCTCCCGCGAGGTCATCAACGCCGGCCTGCGCGGCGTCCTGGACGAGGCCACCGGCAAGTGGGGCATCCGCGTCAACCGCGTCGAGCTCAAGGCGATCGAGCCGCCGACCTCCATCCAGGACTCGATGGAGAAGCAGATGCGCGCCGAGCGGGACAAGCGTGCCGCGATCCTCACCGCCGAGGGCCAGCGGCAGTCACAGATCCTCAGGGCCGAGGGTGAGAAGCAGGCCGACGTGCTCAAGGCCGAGGGTGAGGCCCAGGCCGCGGTGCTCCGCGCCGACGGTGAGGCGGCCGCCATCCGTACGGTCTTCGAGGCCATCCACGACGGCAACCCCGACCAGAAGCTGCTCGCCTACCAGTACCTCCAGACCCTGCCCGAGCTGGCCAAGGGTGACGCCAACAAGCTGTGGATCATCCCCAGCGAGGTCGGCGACGCGCTCAAGGGCCTCGGCGGCGCCTTCGGCGGCATGACCGGCAACGGCGGCGGGATGAACGGCGGGGCCGTCGCGGCGCCGACCGTTCCGGCCGTGCCCCCGGCGGCCACCCAGGTCCCGATCGACCCGGCGGCCGGGCCGCGCCCGGTGGACGTGGAGAAGGGCTCCGCCCGCCCCCGGGTGGACCCGACCCGGGAGTACCCGAAGATCGACCCGCAGTGATCGCCCGCTGATCTCCGCCGAGTCCCGTCGAGGGCCCGCTGCCGTACGGACGGCAGCGGGCCCTCGGCCGTGTGGCGTACGTCCCGAATGGCGGGCGGCCCTGGTCCGGCCGCCGGGCCGTCCGGCATGATCGCCACCGGCAGGATCGGACAGGGGCAAGAGGAGGGGTGACCCATGACGCTCTGGGAGGCCGTCGCCGTACTGGTGGCCGGCGTCGGGGCCGGGATGATCAACGTGATCGTCGGCTCGGGCACGCTGATCACCTTCCCGGTGCTGCTCGCCGTCGGCATCCCGCCGGTCACCGCCAACGTCTCCAACTCCTTCGGCCTGGTGCCCGGCTCGCTCAGCGGCGTGATCGGCTACCGCCGCGAACTGGTCGGCCAGGGCCGCCGACTGCTGCGCCTGGGCATCGCCACGACGCTCGGCTCGCTGGTCGGCGCGGTGCTGCTGACCAAGCTGCCCAAGGGCGCCTTCGACGCGATCGTCCCGGCGCTGATCCTGCTCGCGCTGGTGCTGGTGGTGATCCAGCCGAGGGTCGCCAAGGCCGTCGCCGCCCGCCGCCGCTCCGACGGGGACCCGGACGGCGGCTGGGTGCTGACCGTCGGGATCTTCCTGACCGGCATCTACGGCGGCTACTTCGGCGCCGCGCAGGGCGTCCTGATGCTGGCGCTGATGGGGATGCTGCTCCAGGAGGACCTCCAGCGGATCAACGGGGTGAAGAACGCGCTGGCGATGATCGTCAACGGCGTCGCCGCGCTGTTCTTCCTGTTCACCGCGACGGTGAACTGGACGGCGGCCGGGCTGATCGCGGTCGGCTCGCTGGTCGGCGGGCTACTGGGTGCGAAGATCGGCCGCAAGCTGTCGCCGGTGGTGCTGCGCGGGGTGATCGTGGTGGTCGGCCTGGTCGCCGTCACCAAGCTGCTGCTGAGCTGAGCGCACATGAGCTGAACGCATGCGTACTGAACTCACATGTGATGATGGGGAATTCGGAGGATCTCGGAATGGCGCTGGAGATGCGAGAGGTCTGCGAGCGGTGCGAGGTGTCGCTCACCGCGGACGGCCCGGCCTCGATATGTTCGTACGAGTGCACCTTCTGCACGGACTGCACCGAGGCGATGGCCGCCGGCTGCCCCAACTGCGGCGGCGAACTCGTCGCCCGTCCGCGCCGGAAGGCCGCCTGACCCCGAGGACAGCACGTTGCATGGGAGCGAACCGATGGGCGGTAGGGACCTGGTGGACGAGGACGGGATCGCGGCGGCCCTGGCGGGCCTGCCGCACTGGACCCGCGAGGGCGGGAGCATCTCGCGCAGCGCCGACGCCCGCGACTTCCCGGCGGCGATCCGGGTCGTGGTCGCCGTCGCCGAGCAGGCCGAGGCGCTGGACCACCACCCGGACATCGACATCCGCTGGCGGACGCTGCGCTTCGTTCTCTCCACGCACAGCGCGGGCGGGCTCACGGCCCTGGACTTCACGCTCGCCGCGCGCATCGACGAGGCGCTGGCCGCCGAGTCCGCCTGATCCCGGCCGTTCCCGCCGATCCCGGCTGATCCTGCCTGATCCCGGCTGATCCCGGCGGGGTCGCTGTTCGGGCCGTCGTGAGATGCTGACCACCGCAATCGGCAGGCAGCGGCTCGGAGGGACGGAACGGATGGCGCAGGAGCCCTTCGGAGACGCCCACGCCGGGCAGCAGCAGCCCTGGTACCCGCAGGAGCCGCAGCAGCAGGCCCAGCAGCCGCAGCAGGACTGGGGCTACTACCCGCAGCAGCCCGGCTGGGACGGGTACGCGCAGCCGCAGGGCGGGTACTACGAGCAGCAGGGCACCGGCGGGTACGGGCCGACGGGGTACGCCGAGGGCGGGTACGTCCAGGAGCAGTACTACCAGCCGTACCAGGAGCCGGAGCCGGACGGCATCTACGTTCCGGAGGGCGCCGCGTACTCGGCGGACGGGTACGTGCAGCCGCTCGCTGTGGAGCCGGAGCCGGACACGGAGCCGATGTCGGAGGCCGAGGCCGGGGCCGAGGTCGTCGCGGAGCCGGTCGCCGAGGCGCCCGCCCGTTCCTCCCGGGCCGCCGCCCGGCGCGGGGCCGAGGGCCGTACGGGCTCCTCGTCCTCCTCGCTGGCGGCCAAGGCCAAGGCGGCCCGCGACAAGGTGCTGACCGGCGAGCACGTGCCGAGCCGCAAGGCGCTGCTGGTGCGCGCCGGAGCCGGGGCCGCCGCGCTCGCGGTGCTGGTCGCCGCCGGGCTGATGGTCGGCATCGAGGGCGACGGCGGCAAGGCCGCGGCCGACAGCGGCGGCGAGCCCGGCTTCTCCGTGGCGCACTCCCGGGTCTGGGCCGCGCAGCCCGCCGCGGCCGTCCAGCCGGGCGCCGACGACACCCTGGTCGGCAGCTGGCTGCTGGCCGACGCGGTGGTGCGGGCCGACGCCTCCGGCGTGCACGCCTACGACCGCACGGCCGGCAAGCCGACCTGGTCGGTGGAGCCTCCGGCCGCCGGGGCCGTCCCCTGCGGGCTGTCGGCGGGCGTGAACCAGGCCGGACTCGGCGCGGCGCTCTTCCGGCCCCAGGCCGACCCCAAGAGCCCGTGCACCCTGGTCGCCGCCGTGGACACCAAGACCGGCAAGACCGCCTGGACGAAGAACGTCTCGGACGCCAAGGGCGCGTACACTGCGCGGGTCGGCGTCACCGAGGACAAGGTGATCGCGGTCGGGGACGACCGGGCGATCGCCTGGGAGTCGGCGGACGGCAAGGACGTCTGGCAGTACACCGGGCAGGGCAAGTTCTGCACGCTCTCCGGAGGCGTCACCGGCAAGACCGTGATGGTCGCCTCCACCTGCGCGGACTCCACCCCCGGCGCCCAGGCAGTCGCGCTCAACACGGCTGACGGCAAGGTGAGTTGGTGGCGGGGCCTCAACAACCAGCCGAAGACCGTCACGGTGCTCTCGGCCGAGCCCGCCGTGGTGCTCACCACCGGCGCCAAGCCCGAGGACGACCGGGTGTTCGCCTGGGGCGCCGCCGGGGACCCGGCCGCCGAGATCCCGGTGATCGCGGACGGCGGCCGGCTGGACGTCGCCCACGGCGCCTTCTCGGCCACGCCCGAGGTGTTCTTCCAGGACCGCACGCTCGTCGCCGCCGTCAGCCCGACCGCCCCCGGCGGGCCGGTGTCCGTGGCCGGGTACGACCTGGACACCGGCAAGCAGCGCTGGAAGACGGCGGCCGGGGCCAAGGGCGCCGCCCGGGTGGTCGGCCTGGACGGCGGCGCCGTGGTGCTGGCCGTGGACGAGCGCCGCGACCAGCCCGCCCACCTCAGCAGGTTCCCGATGGCCGGCGGCCAGGAGGCGACCGGCGGGAACTTCCCGGCCGGGACGGGCTCGCTGCTGGTCTCCGGGCGGGTGCTGATCGGCGGTGGGCAGGTGGTCGTGGTGCCCGAGCACGCGGGCAACTTCGGCACGGCGGCGGGCTACCAGGCCAAGGGCTGACCGGGCTCCCCGCTCCCCGCGTCCGTCAGGCGGCCGGGACGGTCTCCGGGAAGCCCGGCACGGCCGGCAGCCAGTCGGCGAGCTCCCGGGCCTCCGCGCCGCGCAGGCCGAGCGCCAGCATCAGCGTCGCCTGCGGCGTCGGCACGAACGGCCGGCGCAGCAGCCGCATCCCCGCCTGCTCGGGCGTGCGGTCGGCCTTGCGCTGGTTGTCCTCCGCGCAGGCGGCCACCGTGTTCATCCAACTGTCCTCGCCACCACGGGACTTCGGGTGCAGGTGGTCCACCGTCGTGGCCCTGCGCCCGCAGTAGGCGCACAGGTGCTGGTCCCTGGCCAGGACACCACGCCTCGACCACGGGGCCTGTTGTCGGAACGGCACCCTCACGTACCTCTGCAGTCTGATCACCCGGGGTACCGGGACGCTGACGCCCGTGCCCCTGATCGAGCGCAACGGATGCGCCTGCTCCACCACCGCCTTGTCCTGGAGCACCAGGACGACGGCGCGCTGGAGCGACACCGTCGTCAGGGGCTCGTAGCTCGCGTTCAGAACCAGCGTGTTGCGCACTCGGCACACCCTTCCCACGGGCGTGCCACGGCGGCACGACCGTCTCCACACACGTCACTGCCGCCGCGCGGCGGCGAAACCACTCTGACCGGGCACGCAGCCGACGAACAACGGAATTTCCGGTATCGGGCAGGCGCCCGGAGGGGCGCTCGGGTCGCAGAGGGGGCGCATCGGCTCCCGCGCACGCGGCCGGACGGGGAGCCGTGCGGGAGCGCCCTCGGGGGAAATCCGCTGGCCGGAACCGCGTAGGCTCTATCAGGCTGGAGTCGTACCGACCCGGGCCCGGACCGAACCGGGCCGCAGCCGGGCGGACGCCGGATCGAAGGAGAAGCGTGACCGTGACGGACATCGTCGACGAGCTGCGGTGGCGTGGGCTGATCGCCCTGTCCACCGACGAGGACGCACTGCGCAAGGCGTTCGCGGACGGCCCGGTCACGTTCTATTGCGGCTTCGACCCGACGGCCCCGAGCCTGCACCTCGGCAACCTGGTGCAGATCCTCACCATGCGCCGCATCCAGCAGGCGGGGAACCTCCCGCTCGGCCTGGTCGGCGGCGCCACCGGGCTGATCGGGGACCCGAAGCCCACCGCCGAGCGCGTGCTCAACGACCCCGAGACGGTGGCCGGCTGGGTCGAGCGCCTGCGCGGCCAGATCTCGCGCTTCCTCGACTTCGACGGCCCCTACGCGGCGCGCATGGTCAACAACCTGGACTGGACCTCCGGGATGTCGGCCATCAGCCTGCTGCGCGACGTCGGCAAGTACTTCCGCGTGAACAACATGATCGCCAAGGAGGCCGTCGCCCGACGGCTCAACTCCGACGCGGGCATCAGCTACACCGAGTTCAGCTACCAGATCCTCCAGGGCATGGACTACCTGGAGCTGAACCGCCGCTACGGCTGCTCCCTGCAGACCGGTGGCAGCGACCAGTGGGGCAACCTCACCGCCGGCACGGACCTGATCCGCAAGGCGGACGGCAAGTCCGTGCACGCGCTGGCCACGCCGCTGATCGTCAAGGCGGACGGCACCAAGTTCGGCAAGACCGAGTCCGGCACGGTCTGGCTCGACCCCGAGCTGACCACCCCGTACGCCTTCTACCAGTTCTGGCTGAACGCGGACGACCGGGACGTCTCCACCTTCCTGCGGATCTTCAGCTTCCGCTCGAAGGAGGAGATCGAGGAGCTGGAGCGCGAGACCGCCGAGCGCCCCGCCGCCCGCCTCGCCCAGCGTGCCCTCGCCGAGGAGCTCACCACCCTCGTGCACGGCGCCGACCAGTACGAGCGTGCGGTCGCCGCCTCCAAGGCGCTCTTCGGACAGGGCGAGCTCGCCGAGCTGGAGGCCCCCACCCTGGCCGCCGCCCTGGCCGAGGTGCCCAAGGCCGAGGTGACGGAGCTCCAGTCCGTGGTCGACCTGCTGGTCGCCGTCGGCCTGTCGCCGAGCCGCTCGGCCGCCCGCCGCACGATCAAGGAGGGCGGCGCCTACCTCAACAACGTCAAGGTGACGGACGAGGAGGCGGTGCCGACCGAGGCCGACCTGCTGCACGGCCGCTGGCTCGTGCTGCGGCGCGGCAAGCGGAACCTGGCGGCGGCGGAGCTGACGTCGGCCGGCTGAGCGCCTGGCTGAGTGCTTGGCTGAGTGCTTGGCTGAAAGTAGATGCGCCCTGAACTGCGGTTCCGGGTGTTGAGGGCCGGATCTGGACAGATCCGGCCCTCAACGTTTGACGATGTCCTCCAGGTGGCCTAGTGTTGAACGAGTCGCTGGAGCGGCCACCCCCACTCAGCGCGAATCACTCTCACTACTTGTCAGCCCATGCAGATGGGTCTCGTTGGCGTTCCCGTCAACCGGTGTGAGCGTGAATTTCGGGAAAATCCCGGAATGCGCTAACGTGGTGGTCGTCGCGAAAAGCGGCCCCGGCCAGTTCGGGAAATCGGATGAATGAAACTCCGGAAAACGGAGCGGAAAACATCTGATAAGCTGGAAACACGAAAGAACGAAGCGCCCGGAGGGCCCGCTGGAAGGCGGCCTGAAGGAAGCGTCCGTTCCTTGAGAACTCAACAGCGTGCCA
>NZ_JBIWOW010000025.1:0-119244 GCF_044767945.1 Kitasatospora sp. NPDC101183
CCTCGGGCCGAAGCCGGTCCCGCGCCGGGGCGGTCGCCCGGTGGTGGCCGGCCGTGGGGCGGGACAGCCGGGTGGCTGTCCCGCCCCACGGGGACCGGATCGGCGGCGCCGCGTCGCTCCTACCTGTGCGTACCCCGGCCCAGGCGGACGCCACCGAACACGAGGGCGGCGACGAAGAGGACGGCGCCGATGACGAGCAGCCACAACAGACCCTTCACCAGGGCGCCGACGAAGCCGAACACCACCGCGATCAGCAGGATGAACAGGACCATGGCCATAGAGTTCTCCTCCTCCTTCTCCGGTCTTCTCCGGTCTTCTCCGGTCTTCTCCGGCCCGAACGTCAGTCGTTGCGCTTGAGTGCGCCCTTCACACGGTCCGCGGCCCCCTGCACGGCGTCCTTGACGTCGTCCACGGCCTGCTTGACCTTCGACTCCGCCTGGTCGGCCTGGCCCTCACCCTTGAGTTCCTGGTCCCCGGTCAGATCGCCGACCGTCTCCTTGGCCTTGCCGGACAGTTCCTGCGCCTTGTTCGACAGGTCACCCATCGGTTCCTCCTCTGGTCCGTCGGCGGTGCGGTGACACCACCCTATTATTGTGCTTTGCCCGATATTGTGCCTTTCATTCCTCCTTCTTTGCGGGCCCCCACCCACACGTTCGAGGGGTCGGGCAGCCCGGCGGAACCCCGGGGGCGGTCAGCCGGCACACGGTCTCCAGGACGGCGACGTCCTCATCGCCCCGCCCCCGCCAGGCGTCCCGGCAGGACGACCTGGCCGGTGGCCAGGCCTCCCGGGCCCGTTCGCCCTCCCTCCGGAACGATCACCGACCGCAACCGGAGGAGCCCGTCGCGGATCCGCGTCTTGACGGTGCCCAGCGGCACCCCGACCCGGTCCGCGATCTCCCGCTGGGTGTACCCGCCGTAGTAGGCCAGCACCACGGCCTCGCGCTGCACCGCACTCAGCTGCCCGAGCGCCGAACGGACCCGCTGGCGGTCGAGCGAACGGACCGCCTGGTCCTCCAGCGGATCGCTCGACGCCGTCTCCCGGAAGCCGACCCGCTGGTCACGCTCGGCCGACGCCTGCGCGGACCGCACCCGGTCCACCGCCCGGCGGTGGGCGACGGTCAGCGCCCAGGCCAGCACCGACCCGCGCTCGGGGCGGTACGCGGCAGCGGTGCGCCACAGCTCGAACAGCACCTCCTGCGTCACCTCCTCGGCGTGCGCCGGGCTGCGCAGCGTCCGCAGCGCCGTGCCGTAGACCGGCCCGGCAACCGCGCGGAACAGCGTCTCGAAGGCCGCCTCGTCACCGTACGCAACCCGTCGGAGCAGCCGGGGCAGGTCGTCCCCGGCCGCTGCACGGCAATCGGTCCTCCTCGGCGCGGTCACGCTCCCACGGTGCAGCGGATCGATTCGGAGGTGCCACTCGAATCGTTTGTGCAGCGTTTTGGGCGGAAGCCGCGAGTCGTTTCACGGCAGGACACGGCCGGACACAGCCGGACACAGCCGGGCCGATCATCCGACGACCCGGCCGCGCGGTCCGGCGAACGGATGGTCCGCCCCGGCCATCACGTGCCCGGCGGCGTTGCGCGCCTCCCGCGTCCGCCGGCCGGACGGTAGACCCGGGGCGCCCGTCACGGCGGCGGGCACCCCAGGGCCCTTCGTGGGGAGTGTCGGCCCCGCCTGCGGCCCGGTCCCGGGGGGGGTGGAGGAGGGGGCATCGCGTGGACCTGAACGCCGCCGGGCCCAGGCGACGCACCGCGCCCCCGTCGGCGCCCGGCCCCGGTGCGTCGCCCCGCACGGGAGGAGCGCGTCCCCGCCGGGCTGCGCACCACTGCCGGGTACGCCTGGCGCCTGGCACTGCTCGGCCTGGTCGGCTACCTCGCCGTCACCGTGCTGTCCCTGCTCGAACTCCCCGCCGTCGCCCTGTTCCTGGCCCTGGTCGTCACCTCCGTCCTGCGGCCGTTCGTCGACCTCCTCGCCAGCGCGCTGCCCCGCCCGCTCGCCGTCCTGCTCGCCTTCCTCTGCACCGTCGCCGTGGTCGGCGGGGTGCTCGCGCTCGTCGGGACGACCGTCGCCGACGAGTGGAGCCGGCTGGGCTCCGAACTGCGTGGCGGCCTCGGCCGGATCGACCACTGGCTCACCGGCGCCCCGCTCCACCTGCCGCCCGGCACCGTCACCGCCCTGCCCGCCAGGGTCGGCGAGTTCGTCTCCGCCCACCGCTCGTCGCTGCTCAGCACCGCGATCAGCGGCGCCGGCCGCGTGGTCGAACTCGCCACCGGGCTGGCGCTCGCGGTGTTCTGCTCGGTGTTCTTCCTGCACTCCGGGGACCGGATGTGGTCCTGGGCCCAGCACCAGTTCCCGGCCCGCGCCCGCCCCGCGCTGGACCGGGCCGGGCGCGCCGCCTGGCGGGCCTTCGCGGGCTACACCCGAGGGGTCCTGCTGGTGGCCGCGATCAACGCCGTGCTGGTCGCCGTCGCCCTCGCCGTGCTGGGGGTGCCGCTGGTCCTGCCGCTGACGGTCCTGGAGTTCGTCGCGGCGCTCGTCCCCCTCGTCGGCTCGCCCGTCGCCCTGGCCGTCGCCGCCCTCGTCGCGCTGGCCGCCCGCGGGCCGGTGGTCGCGCTGCTGGTGCTCGCCCTGATCGTCGTCATCGGCCAGATCGAGGGCCACCTGCTGCACCCCCTGGTCCTGGGATGGTCCGTGCGCCTGCACCCCGTAGCCCTGGCCCTGTCGGTGACCGGCGGCGCCGTCCTCGCCGGTGTCCTCGGGGCGGTGGTGGCCGTCCCGGTGGTCTCGGTGGCCTGGGCGGTGACCGGCGAACTGCGGGACGGCCGCCCCGGCCGCCCATCAGGCACGACCCCGGGGGATCAACAGCGGCGGATCGCGCCCGGGGTGCGGAGGTCGGCGAGGGTCGGGTAGCCGTCGACGGCCATGATCAGGTCGGCCTCGGCGAGCAGGGAGCGCAGCACGTGCACGATGCCGTCCTCGCCGCCGACGGCGAGGCCGTAGGCGTACGGGCGGCCGACGCCGACGGCCGTGGCGCCGAGGGCGAGGGCCTTGACGAGGTCGGCGCCGGTGCGGATGCCGGAGTCGAAGAGGACGGGCAGGCCGTCGGCGGCCTCGACCACGTCGGGGAGGAGGTCGATGGCCGCGAGCCCGCCGTTGGCCTGGCGGCCGCCGTGGTTGGAGCAGTAGACGCCGTCCACGCCGCCGTCCCTGGCGCGGCGGACGTCCTCGGGGTGGCAGAGGCCCTTGAGGAGGATCGGCAGGTCGGTGAGCGAGCGCAGCCAGGGAAGGTCGTCCCAGGTCAGCGGGTTGCCGAAGAGCTGGACCCAGGCGAGGACGGCGGCGCCCGGGTCCTCCTCGGGCGCCTTGGCGAGGCGGGCGCGGAAGACCGGGTCGGAGGTGTAGTTGGCGAGGCAGTGCCCGCGCAATTGCGGGAAGTTGCCGGTGGCGAGGTCGCGCGGGCGCCAGCCGGTGATCCAGGTGTCGAGGGTGACGACGATGCCCTTGAACCCGGCGGCCTCGGCCCGGTGGACGAGGCTCTCGGCGAGTGCCCGGTCGGTGGGGGTGTAGAGCTGGAAGAAGCCCGGGGTGTCGCCGAACTCGGCGGCGACCTGCTCCATCGGGTCGACCGTCAGGGTCGAGGCCACCATGGGCACGCCCGTCCTCGCCGCCGCGCGGGCGGTGGCGAGGTCGCCGTGCCCGTCCTGCGCGCACAGGCCGATCACCCCGACCGGGGCCATGAACAGCGGCGAGGGCAGCCGCAGCCCGAACAGGTCGACGGACAGGTCCCGCCGGGCGGCGCCGACCATCATGCGCGGCACCAGGCCGTAGCGCTCGAAGGCCGACACGTTCGCCCGCTGGGTGGACTCGTCCCCGGCGCCGCCCGCGACGTACGAGAGCACGGACGGCGCCAGCGCGCCCCGGGCGCGCGCCTCCAGGTCGGCGAAGGTCATCGGCATCGTCGGGACGACGCCCGAGAGCCCCCGGAAGTAGATCTCGTTCTGGTAGTCGCCGTACTGCGCCTCGGAGTTCACGTTCACCATGACCGCCGTCCTGCCCGCCGCCGCCCGTCCGGGGCCTTCCCGGGGGCGGCACCTCCCACGGTGCCAGGCAAGCCTGACGGGCGGCGCGGGCCCTGGCTACAGTCCGCCCGCCACGCGCAGGACGGCGCCGGTCGCGTACGAGGCGTCCTCGGAGAGCAGCCAGGAGACGGCGGCGGCGATCTCCTCCGGCTGTCCGGCGCGGCCCAGGGGGATGGCGGAGGCGACCTTGCGGGGGCGTTCCGGGTCCTGGTGGAAGTCCGTCCAAATGGTGCCGGGAGCCACGCAGTTGACGCGGATGCCCTGGTCGGCGACCTCCTTGGACAGCCCCACCGTCATCGCGTCGACGGCGGCCTTGGCGGCGGCGTAGTGGACGTACTGCCCCGGGCTGCCGAGGGTGGCGGCGGCCGAGGAGATGTTGACGATCGCTCCCCCGCCGCTCGCCGCCATGCCACGGATCGCGCGGCGGGCGCAGAGCAGGTAGCCGAGGACGTTGACCTCCAGGGCCCTGCGCAGGCCAGCCGCGTCGGCGTCGGCCAGGCGGCCGTTGGGCCCGCTGGTCCCCGCGTTGTTCACCAGTGCCGTGACGGGCCCGAGGGCGGCGGCGCGGTCGAAGAGGGTGTCGACGTCCGCCTCCTCGGCGGTGTCCGCCCGGACGGTGACGCACCTGCGGCCGGCCTGCCGGACGCGTTCGGCGACGGACTCCGCCGCGGCCCCGTCGGAGCGGTAACCGAGGACGATGTCGTGCCCCTCGTCGGCGAGGCGGGCGCAGACGGCCGCGCCGATTCCGCGGCTCCCGCCCGTGACCACCGTGACGCGCTGTGTCTCCATGTCAGCCTCCTGAGATCGTGTGCGGGGGAACGTCCTTGCCCGGGGCGGAAGTTGCCTCCGCCGGGCCGAACCGGGCGCGGTACTCGCCGGGGGCGATGCCGACGCGGCGGTGGAAGGTGCGCCGGAGGGTCTCGGCGGTGCCGAAGCCGAGGCGGCGGGCGATGGCGGCCACCGGCTCGTCGGCCTCGGTGAGCGCGCGCCGGGCGGCCTCCACCCGTACGCGCTCGACATACGCGGCCGGGCCGAGGCCGAGCTCCGCGGCGAAGCGGCGCTGCAGGTGGCGCGGGCTCAGGCCGGCGCGGGCCGCCATGGCGGCGACGGTGTGCGGGCCGCCGGGGTCGTCCTGGACGGCCCGGACGACGGTGCGGACCGGGTCGCTGGCGGGCTGGGCCGACCAGAGCGGAACGCTGAACTGGGACTGGTTGCCCGGCCGCCGCAGGTAGAGCACCATCTCGCGCGCGGCGGCCAGGGCGACCTCCGGCCCGTGGTCGTCCTCGACCAGGGCGAGCGCGAGATCCATGCCGGCGCTGACGCCGGCCGAGGTCCACACCCGGCCGTCCTTGATGAAGATCGGGTCGCAGTCCACCGTCAACTCGGGGTGCTCCTCGGCCAGTTGCCGCCCCCGCGCCCAGTGCGTGGTGACGCGCCGCCCGTCGAGGACCCCGGCCGTGGCGAGCAGCAGCGCGCCACTGCACACCGAGGCCACCCGCCGCGCGCCGGCCGCCGCCTCCGCGATCCACTCCACCAGCGCGGCATCGCGGCGCGCCTCGTTCACCCCCGGCCCGCCGACCACGACGAGCGTGTCCAGCCCGCCGGGGCCGAGGTCGCCGATCCCCTCCTCGGCGACCATCGGCAGGCCGCTGGACGAACGCACCGCACCCGCCCGGGGCGCCACCACCCGGCAGTCGTACCCTCCGGCCGTCTGCTGGGCATAGTGGAACACCGAGTGCGGGCCCACCAGATCCACCGCCTGGAACCCCTCGAACACCACGAACACCACCCGTCGCATGGCCAGCAGCCTGCCTGACCTGCGAGGACGGCGTCAACGACGGGCACCCCACGCATCGCGCCACGCCCGCCGACCGCGCGGCCGGGCCGCCCGTGGTCCACTACCGGTCATGCCGCTGCTGATGCTGGACCTCGACAACACGCTGGTCGACCGGGACGCGGCCTTCCGCGAGGCCGTCGCCGCGTTCCTCGCCGGGCACGGCCTGCCCGGGGCCGACCTCGCCTGGATCATGGGCCTGGACGCGAGCGGCTACACCGCCCGTCACGAGGTCGCCGCGGCCATGGCCGACCGGTACGGGGGCGCCGCGCCCGCCACGCGCGTCCGCGAACTCCTCGACCGCGGCGGCGCCGACCGCGTCGTCCTGACGGCCTCCTGCCGCCAGGCCCTGGGCGCGGCGCGGGCGCGGGGGTGGACCAGCGTGATCGTCACCAACGGCCCCACCGCCCAACAGGAGGCCAAGATCCACCACGCCGGGCTGGACCTGCTCGTCGACGGCTGGGCGGTCTCCGAGGCCGTCGGCCACAAGAAGCCCGCACCGGAGATCTTCCGCGCGGCGACACAGAGCGTCGGGGCGCCCCTCACCGGCGCATGGGTCGTCGGCGATTCGCCCCGCGCGGACATCGGCGGGGCGGACGCCCTCGGCCTCCGGAGCGTGTGGGTGTCGAACGGGCGGACATGGGCCGAGAGCGCCTACCGTCCGACCCGCGTCGCCGAGGACGTCGCCGCCGCCGTCACCCAGGTGGTCGGTGCGGCGCGCTAGGAGGCCCACGTCCGGTGGGAGGCGGCCACGGCGGCGAAGCCGTGGGTCTGCATCTCCTCCTCGTACGCGCGCAGTGCCTGCGGCAGGGGTGTGCCGGGGGTGAGGTGGGAGGCGAGGAGGGCGGCGTCGTGCAGGGCGGCGCCCGCGCTGAGGCCGGCCGGGGGCATGGGGTGGGCGGCGTCGCCGAGGAGGGTGACGGGGGTGGGTGGGCGCGGGCCGGGGCGGGTGGAGGTGTGGACGGCGGCGGGGAGGACGTGGCGGGGGTCGCCGAGGCGGATCAGGGCGCCGAGACAGGGGTGCCAGCCTGCGAGGGCGTCCGAGGCCAGGGCGAGCAGCTCGGCGGGGCTCCCGGAGAGGAGGGCCGAGGGGAAGGCGCCGACGCTCCACATGACGTAGTCCTCGGCGGCGGGCAGCCCGAACTCGGCCGGGCTGCGCCGGAACCGGTGGGCGGCGAGCGCGAGGCGGTGGCCGCCCGGGCCGCCGGAGACGCCGAGGAAGCCGCCGAGGGCCGGTTCCGGCAGGAGCGAGCGCACCTCCGGGGTCAGCGGCGTGCGGCCGTAGACCAGCCCGCCGTCGAGGACGGAAACCGGCACGTCGGGCAGCAGTTGGCGCCGGACGCCCGAGTGGGCGCCGTCGGTGGCGACCAGCAGGTCCCCCTCGGCGGTGGTGCCGTCGGCGAGGTGGACGCGGACGGTGCCGTCGCCCGGCAGCGAGTAGCGGGTGAAGGCGGCGCCGTAGCGGACGGCACCGGTCAGCCCGCGCAGCATGATCCGGCGCAGCGTGAGGCGGTCGACGGTGAGTCCGGCCGCGCCGGGCGGCAGTTCGAGCGGGTGGAACTCCCGCAGGCCGGGGCCGGCCAGGGTGACGCCGTGCGTGGTCAGGCAGGAGGTGGCCTCGGCCTGCTCGTAGGCCTCGGCGGGCAGGCAGCGGCGCAGCGCCTCCGCACCGTCGCCGCCGATGTGGATGCGGTAGCCCTGGGCGCGGGAGTCGAGGCCCGCGTCCCGTTCGAAGAGGCGGACGTCGTGGCCGTGGCGGAGCAGGCCGTGGGCGAGGCAGGGGCCGGCGAGTCCGGCGCCGATGATCAGAACGCGCATGGGGCGACTCCGAGTTGAGACCGTCTCAGATGAGACCGTCTCGCACGCTAGCATTGCGCCCGTGGATGCTCAACGGGGCGATCCGGCCACCCTCGGCCTTCTGCTGTACCGCGCCCACCAGCTCGCCCGCGCCCGGGCCAACCGGGCGGCGCGGCCGACCGGCCTCGAACTCCAGCACGCGGGCGTGCTGTCCGCCCTGCGCGAGGGCCGGGCCGCCAGCCAGCGGGAGTTGGGCGCGGCGCTCGGCATCGACAAGTCGACCCTGATGCGGATCGTGGACGATCTGGAGGGCCGGGGCCTGGTGCGCCGGAGCCGGGCGCCGCACGACCGCCGGGCGTACGAGGTCGCGATCACCGGGGAGGGCGAGCGGCTCCTCGACGAGGCGGGCGGCCTGTTCCGCGGCGCGATGGCGGAGCTGCTGGAGGCCCTGAACGGGCCGGAGCGGCTCCAACTCCACGACCTGCTGGCCCGTTTCGTCGCTCAGGAGTAGCTCAGGAGTAGCCCGGGAGTACCCCGGAGCAGCCCGGGGCGGCGCGGCGGGTGCCATCATGTCGAGTTCGAGGGCGTCATCAGGACGAGTGAGGTGGCATGAGCACAACGGGCACGGTGGTCGACACTCCCGAGACTCCCGAGCAGGCGACGGACCACCAGCCGGAGCAACAGCCGGAGCAACAACCGGTACGGGTCGCGGACTCGCAGGTCGGCTTCAACGGCGCGCTGGCGGCGGCGCTCACGCGCCTGGTGGGCTCGATGCCCGCCCTCTACGTCACGCTGGTCGTCTTCGCCGCCTGGATCGCCCTGGCGACCTGGGGCCCGCTGCACGGGGCCGACCCGTACCCCTTCCCGTTCCTGCTGTTCCTGGACAACGTCGTCCAACTGGTGCTCTGCCTGGCGATCCTGGTCGGCCAGCGCGTCCTGGGCGCGGCCGCGGACCGGCGGGCGGTGCAGACGTACGAGAACGCCGAGGCGATCTTCGAGCGGGTCGCGGACCTCCAGGCGCACCTGGACCGGCACGACCACGCGCTGGGCCGCGGGGTCAGCCTGTTGGAGACCGGCGCGCACCCGTGGATCGAGCGGCACCGGGTGCAGCACCCGCCGCAGGCCCTCGACCAGGTCACGGGGGTCAACGGCCGGATCGCGGCCTGGCTGACGGGCCGGCTGGGCAGCATGTGGGCCTTCTACCTCGCCGCCGGGACGCAGGTGGTCTGGATCGGCATGGCGGAGCTGGGGATCCAGCGCTTCGACCCGTACCCGTTCGCGTTCATGAGCTTCCTGTCCACCCTGGCCCAGCTCGTCTTCATGATCGTCATCATGGTCGGACAGGACGTGCTCGGCCGGGCCGCGGACCGCCGCTCGGAGCAGACCCTGCTCGACGCCGAGGCGATCCTGCACGAGTGCCGCCGGATGAAGTCGCGCCTTCTGGCGCAGGACCGCGTCATCGACAGCCTCGCCGGCTACACCAACACCCAGATCACCGGCCACCTGGCGCGGGCCCTGCACCAGAGCCGGTTCGAGGCGGCCGTCGAGGACGGCCAGGAGCCGGGCAGCAGGCCCGGGTTGAGGCCCTGGGCCGAGCTGCCGGAGGAGCTGCGGGAGGCCAACCGGGCGCAGGCGCGCCAGCTCGGCGAGCAACTGGCCGCGATCGGCTGCCTGATGGTCCCCACCTCCGACGCCTCCCCGACCGTGGAGTTCAACGACGAGGAGGCGGAGGTCCTGGCCCGGCTGGAGTACGAGCACCGGCTGGCCCGCCAACAGGCCGCCGCCCCGGGCGGGTTGCCCGCTCAGCGCGAGGGCGAGCCGCCCGAGCTGCCGCCGTGGGAGGAGCTCACCGACCGGGCCCGGGCCCGCAGCGTGGAGGCCGTCCGGCGGCTCCCCGACGTGCTGGCCGACATCGGCTTCCAGATCCTGCACACCGCGCGCGCCGAGGGGCGCGGGGAGCTGGACTTCACGCCGGAGCAGTGGCTGACGCTGCAGAAGGCCCTGATGGCGGCGGGCGTGCTGGTGGCGCTCGCCGAGGGGGTCGTCGACGCCGACGAGATGTTCGCGCTGGTCAAGCTGCTGCGCGAGGCCAGCATCAGCCACCCCCGACGGTTCGTCCGGGAGCTCACGGCGAGCTCCACCTTCGAGACCGGGCTCCCGCCGGGCACCCGGTACGCCGACTACGAGGGCCCGGCGCTGCAGCTGATCCGCGCGGCCGCCGGGATCGTCGCCGAGGCCGCGCCGGAGGAGCTGGCCGACTTCCGGGCGTTCCTGGCGACGATCACCGCGACCGTCGCGGACGCCAACGAGGAGGGCGGCTTCTTCGGCCTGGGCGCCCGGGCCCGGGTGCCCAACGAGGCCAGGGCCATGGAGGCCGTCCGGGCGGCGGCCGAGCCGGAACTGCCGCAGGCGCCGCCCGCCCCGAAGGCCCGGCGGCGGAAGGCCTGACCGGGGCCGGGGCCGCCGTCCGACCGCTCGACGGCCCCGGTCGCCGCGCTCAGCCCTGGCGGCGCAGCTCGTCCATGTCCCCGGTGCCGGGGACGCCCTCCGCCAGGCCGTAGCGCAGCAGGACGGTGCCCTTCGGGCTGGCCGCGGGCGGCTGGAGCAGGGTGAGGTTGGTCGGGACGGCGCCGCCGTCGAACACCTTCTTGCCGGTGCCGAGGAGGATCGGGTGGACCCAGAGGTCCAGGCGGTCGAACAGCTTCTCGCGCAGCAGGGTCTGCACGAGGTCGAGGCTGCCGACGACCTTCACCCGCTCGTGCCGCTCGCGCACCTCCCGCACGGCGGCGGGCAGGTCCGGCCCGAGGTGGGTGGAGCCGGCCCAGGTGAGGTCGGGCTCGCCGCGCGAGGCCACGTACTTCGGGACGCTGTTGAACAGCTCGGCGAACGGGCTGTCCCCGGCCTTAGGCCAGTAGGCGGCGAAGATGTCGTACGTCCGGCGGCCGAGGAGCAGCGCGTCGGTGCCCACGTACGCCTCGTCGACCTGCGCCCCGGCGGCCTCGTCCAGCAGGGGCACCTGCCAGCCTCCGAAGGCGAAGCCCTCCGGGTCCTCGTCGGGGCCTCCGGGCGACTGCGCGACGAAGTCGAGGGTGGTGAACAGTTCGATGTGGATCTGGCCCATGGGGTGCTCCCGCTGAGGTGGTGGTCCTGTCGGTAGGTGAGACCGGTCGGGGCGCGAAAACTCATCGCTCCGACCGAAATTGCTCAGGACGCCCGTCGCCGCCGGGCGCGCAGAAGCGCCCAGGCCCCGGCGGCAACGGCCCCTCCGGCGGCCGCCGCGCCCACGAGCGGCAGCAGCCGCCCCCGGCCGTCCGGCGCCGCCACCGGCTCGCCTGCGGGGAGGAGGTCGAGGTGGCTGGCGCAGACCAGCGGCTGACGGGAGTCGCCCTGGTAGGCGCAGGCGGTGCTGGAGGCCCGCAGGACCTCGGGGCCGGTCTCGGTGAGCTCGGCGGTGGCGGTGAGGGTGCGGGTGGCGCCCGGGTCGAGGGTGAGGCCGTCCCAGGCGGGCTGCCCTGCGCCGGGCGCCGCGTCGCCGGAGGCGGTGACGGGACGGGCTCCGGCGGGCAGGTCCTGGGCGACGCGCAGCCCGGTGACGGGCTCGGCGCCGAGGTTGCGCAGGGTGACGGTCCAGGTGAGCCGGTCCCCGGGCCGGGCGTGCTCCCGCCCGTCGTCGAGCGCGATCGCCAGGTGCGGCGCGGGGTCCGCCGCCCGGGCGGCCGGGGCGGGCAGCAGGGCGGTGGAGGCCGCCAGGACGGCGACGACGGCGAGCGGGTGGCGGCGGCCGGACATGCGGGAACTCCCTGGGGCGATCGGCGGGTTGGCGCCCATTCGACCAGCGGGACGCCCCCGGACGGGCCGACCGGACGGGCGAAGCGCCGGGGTTCCACTCACTCGGCCGACAGACGGCGGCGGAGCCGCCCCCGCGAGGGGAGCGGCTCCGCCGGTCGGCCGGGCCGGGATCAGTGCGTGTTCCTCCTCCGGCGCACGGCCAGCCACAGCCCCGCGCCCAGGGCGACCAGAGCGCCCGCCGCGCCCAGCAGCGCGCCCGAGGGGCTGCCGCTCCCGGTCTCGGGCAGCGGGCCGGGACCGGGCGAGGGCGACGGCTTCGGCGACGGCGTAGGCGTGGGCGTAGGCGTCGGGGACACGGACGGGGACGGCTTCGGTGAAGGGGAGGGGGAAGGCGAGGGCGACGGCTCCTCCGGCGTCACCGTCGCCGAGCAGTCCGGATCGACCGCCCCCGCCCGGCGCCGCCCGCCCATCGGCAGCGGGCAGTTGCTGTACGGCGCGGTGACGACGTTGACCAGGCTTCCGCCCGCCGGGTCGTTCACCGTCACCGAGTAGGTGATCACCACCCGCTCCCCCACCGCCAGCGCGCCCGTCCAGGTGAGCCTCGGCGCCGCGTACGCGAGCGTCCCGACGGAGGCGCTCGCGTCCCCGCCGTAGCGGGCCCCGCCGAGTACGCCGCTCAGGTCGTCGACGGCGGAGGCATCGGTGACGCCCGTGCCGCCGGTGTTGGTGACGGTCACCGTGTACGTGACCTTCCCGCCGGGCCGGACGGTGCTCCGGTCGGCCTTCTTGACGACCTCCAGCTTCTTGAGCGGCGTCTCGCGCGAGCAGGCCGGGTCGACGGACCCGGACGGGCAGTTGCTGTCCGTCGCGGTGACGGCGTTCCTCAGCGAGGCCCCCGCCGGCACGGGGCTCTTGACCGTCACGCTGTAGGTGACGACCGCCGAGGCCCCCGTCGCCAGGTCCCCCGTCCAGCGGATCACCGCGCCGTCGAGGGCGACCGTTCCCCGGGTGGCTGCGGCGTCGTCGTTGTAGTCGGCGGCGGCGAGCAGCCCGGCGAGGTCGTCGTTCGCGGCGGCGCCGGGGTAGTCGACCGGCCCGTCGTTGCGGACGGTGAGCGTGTACGAGACCTTGTCGCCGGGCCCGGCCTCGGTCACGTCCACGGTCTTGGCGACGGTGAGGTACCGGATCGGGACGGTCGTCCCGCAGGCCGGGTCCGTGGAGCCGGGCGCGCAGCTGCCGTCCGGCGAGGTGACGGCGTTGACGAGCTTCCCGTCCCCGGTCACCGGGCTCGCGACCGTCACCGAGTAGGTGACGACGGCCGTCGCCCGGCCCGGCAGGTCGCCCTTCCAGCTGAGCACGGGCGCCGCGTAGGAGACCGTCCCGCGGGTGGCGGCGGCGTCGCCGTTGTAGGCGGCCTTGTCGACGACCTTCGCCAGGTTGTCGCTGAAGCCGACCCCGGCCGCGTCCTCCTCGGCCAGGTTGGCGACGGTGACGGTGTAGGAGACCGTCCCGCCGGGCCGGGCGACGGCCGGGTTCGAGGTCTTGGTGATCCTGATGTTCCGGGCGGGCACGGTGCTGGTGCAGGCCGGATCGGTGCTGCCCGCCGGGCAGTTGGAGTCCGCCGCCGTCACGGCGTTGACCAGCTTGCCGCTCCCGCTGATCGGGCTGTTGACGGTCACGCTGTACGTCACGCGCGCCGAGGCGCCGACCGCCAGGTCCCCCGTCCAGTCGAGCCTCGGCGCCGTGTAGGAGACGGACCCTGCGGTGGCGGCCGCGTCCTGGTTGTACGCCGCGCCGTCGAGGATCTTCGTCAGGTCGTCGCTGAAGGCCGCGGCCGGGTAGTCGGTCTGGCCGTCGTTGGTGACAGTCACCGTGTACGTGACCTTCTCGCCGGGCTTGACCGAGGTGCGGTCGGCGCTCTTCGCCACCTTCAGGTGCTTGACCGGCACGGTGGTGCCACAGGCCGGATCGGCCGAGCCCGGCGGGCAGTTGCCGTCCGGCGAGGTGACGGCGTTGACGAGCTTGCCGCCGCCGGTGAGCGGGTTGTTCACCGTCACCGAGTACGTCACCGTGGCGCTGCTGCCGGGCTGGAGCGCGCCCGTCCAGGTGAGCTTCGGCGCCGCGTAGGAGACCGTCCCGGCGGTGGCCGAGGCGTCGTTGCCGTAGGCGGCGGCGCTGAGTAGCCGGGTGAGGTCGTCGGTGAAGGTGGCGTTGGGGATGTCGGCCTGGCCGTCGTTGGTGACGGTCACCCGGTACGTCACCTTCCCCCCGGCGGTGGCCACGGCCGGGTCGGCGGTCTTGGCGATCTTCAGCGAGCGGACCGGGACGGTGCTGGTGCAGGCCGGATCGACGGAGCCGGGCGGGCAGTTGCCGTCCGGCGAGGTGACGGCGTTGGCGAGCTTGCCGCTGCCGCTGAGCGGGCTGTTCACCGTCACGGAGTAGGTGACGGTGGCCGTGGCCCCGGCCGCGAGGTCCCCGGTCCAGGTCAGCGTCGGCTCGTTGTACGCGACGGACCCGGCGGAGGCGGCGGCGTCCCGGTCATAGGCCGCGCTGTCCAGGACGCGCGTGAGGTCGTCGCTGAAGGTGGCGCCCGTGATGTCGGCCTGGCCGTCGTTGGTCACGGTCACCTTGTAGGTCACCTTCTCCCCGGGCCGGGCCACGGCCGGGTCGGCGCTCTTGGCGAGCCTCAGCGAGCGCAGCGGCACGGTGCTGGTGCAGGCCGGATCGGTGCTGCCCGCCGGGCAGTTGGAGTCCGCCGCCGTCACGGCGTTGACCAGCTTGCCGCTCCCGCCGAGCGGGGTGTTCACCGTCACGGAGTACGTCACGCGCGCCGAGGCGCCGACCGCCAGGTCCCCCGTCCAGGTGAGCGTCGGGGCGGTGTACGCCACGGCGCCGGCGGAGGCGGCGGCGTCCTTGCCGTAGGCCGCGCCGTCCAGGACGCGCGTGAGGTCGTCGCTGAAGGTGGCGCCCGTGATGTCGGCCTGGCCGTCGTTGGTGACCGTCACGGTGTACGTCACCTTGTCCCCGGGCCGGGCCACGCTCGGGCTGGAGGTCTTCGCCACCTTCAGGTGCTTCAGCGGGACGACGGTGGTGCAGGCCGGATCGGCCGAGCCGGGCGGGCAGTTGCCCTCCGGGGAGGTGACGGCGTTGGCGAGCCGGCCGTCCCCGGTGACCGGGTCGTTGACGGTCACGCTGTACGTGACCTTCGCCGTGGCCCCCGCCGCGAGGTCGCCCGTCCAGGAGAGCACGGGCGCCGCGTAGGAGACCGCTCCGCCGGAGGCCGTCGCGTCCTGGTTGTAGCGCGCGTCGTCGACGACCTTCGTCAGGTCGTCGCTGAACGTCGCCCCGGTGATGTCGGTGCGGCCGTCGTTCACGACGGTCACCGTGTACGTCACCTTGTCGCCGGGCCTGGCGACCGCCGGGCTGGCCGTCTTGGCCAGGTGCAGCGAGCGGATCGGGACGACGTTGACGCAGTCGGCGTCGGTGGAGCCGGGCGGGCAGCTGCCGTCCGGCGAGGTGACGACGTTGACCAGCTGCCGGGAGTCGGTCACGGGGTTGTCGACCGTCACCGAGTAGGTGACGCTCGCCGAGGCGCCCGGCGCGAGGTCCCCGGTCCAGGTGAGGGTCGGCGCCGCGTAGGAGACCGTCCCGCTGGTGGCGGTGGCGTCCTGGTTGTAGCGCGCGTCGTCGAGGACGCGGGTGAGGTCGTCCCCGAAGGTGGCGCCGGGGGCGGGGTCGCTGCCGAGGTTGGTGGCGGTCACGGTGTAGGTGACCGTGTCGCCGGGCCGGGCGACGGCCGGGCTGGAGGTCTTGACGACCTTGATGTTCCGGGCCGGGATGTGCGAGCCGCAGGCGGGGTCGGTGGAGCCGGACGGGCAGTTGGAGTCGGGGGCGACCACCAGGTTGTCGAGGTGCTTGTCGCCGGTGTACGGGTTGTTGACGGTCACGCTGTAGACGACGGTGGCGGAGGCGCCGACCGCGAGGTCGCCCGTCCAGGAGAGCACGGGCGCCGCGTAGGTGGCCGTCCCGGTGGAGGCGGTGGCGTCGTTGCCGTACGCCGTGTCGTCCAGGACGCGCGTGAGGTCGTCGCTGAAGCGCGCGCCCGGGTGGTCGACCTGGCCGTCGTTGGTGATCCGCACGGTGTAGGTGACCTTGTCGCCGGGGCGCAGCTGCGTGCGGTCGGCGGACTTGAGCACGCTGAGGTGCCGGATCGGCACGGTGGTCGAGCAGGCCGGATCGGTGGAGCCTGAGGGGCAGTTGGAGTCGGGGGCGGTGACGGCGTTGACCAGTCGGCCGTTCCCGCTCAGCGGGCTCCTGACGGTCACGGTGTAGGTGACGGTCGCGCTCGCGCCGGGCGCCAGGTCGCCCGTCCAGGTGAGTTTGGGCTCCAGGTAGGCGGTGCCGCCCGAGGTGGCCGCGGCGTCGCCGTCGTAGGCGGCGCCGGTGAGGACGGCGGTGAGGTCGTCGGTGAAGGTCGCGCCCGGGTAGGGCGCGGTGCCGGTGTTGCGGACGGTCACGCGGTAGGTGACGGTGTCGCCGACGCCCGCCTGGGCGGGGCTCGCGGTCTTGACGACCTCCAGGCGCTTGACGGCCCGGGTGCTGGTGCAGGCCGGATCGGTGGAGCCGGCGGGGCAGTTGGAGTCCGGCACGACGACGGTGTTGACGAGACTGCCGTCCCCGGCGGTGACGGAGGCCTTGACCTTGACCACGACGGTGATCGTGGCCCTGCCGCCCTTGGGCACGTCCCCGTTCCAGACGACGTTCGGGCTGGTGAACACGGCGGTGCCGGTGTCGGCCGAGGCGCTGACGAAGTCGGCGTCGTCGAGGACGCGGGTCAGGTCGTCCGTCAGGGTGGCGCCGGGGTAGTCGACCGTGGAGGGGTTCTCGACCACGATCGTGTAGGTGGCCGTCTCGCCCGGCCCGTAGCTCTCCTTGTCGGCCGTCTTGTGGACGCGCAGGGCCTTGACCGGGACGGTGGTGCCGCAGGCCGGGTCGGTGGAGCCGGCGGGGCAGTTGGAGTCGGGCGACACGACGGTGTTGGTGAGCCTGAGGCTGCCGCGCGGCGGGCTGTCGACCGTGACGGAGTAGGTGACCGTCACCGTCGCGCCGGCCGCCACGTCGCCCGTCCAGGTGAGCCTCGGCTCGCGGTAGGCGACGGTGCCGGAGCCCGCCCTGGCGTCGCCGTTGTAGGTGGCGTCGTCGATGACGTTGGTGAGGTCGTCGGTGAAGGAGGCCCCGGTGACGGCCGCGCCGCCGGTGTTCTGCACGGTGACGGTGTAGGTCACCTTCTGGCCGGGCTTGGCCTCGGTGGCGTCGACGGTCTTGGTGATCTTCAGCCCGGTGATCACCACGGTGCTGGTGCAGTCCGGGTCGGTGGAGCCGGGCAGGCAGTTGCTGCCGGGCGAGACGACGGCGTTGACGAGCCGCTTGTCGCCGTTCGGCGGGCTGTTCACCTTCACCGAGTACGTGACGGTGGCACTCTGGCCGACCGTCAGGTCGCCCGTCCAGGAGAGGTCCGGGCTGCGGTAGGCGAGCGTGCCGGAGGTGGCCTTGGCGTCGCCGTTGTACGCGGCGTCGTCCAGCACCTGGGTGAGGTCGTCGTTGAACGTCGACCTCGGGAGGTCGATCGCGCCGGTGTTGGTGATGGTCACGGTGTACGTGACGGTGTCGCCCGCCTTCGCCCGGGCCTTGTCGGCGGTCTTCTTGACCGCGAGGCCGCCCACCGGGGTCGTGGTGGAGCAGGCCGGGTCGGTGGAGCCGGGGAGGCAGTTGGAGTTGTCGGCGGTGACGGCGTTGCGCAGCCGGTGGGCGCCCGAGGTGGGGTTGTTCACCTTCACCGAGTACGTGACGGTGGCGCTCTGGCCCACCGCCAGGTCACCCGTCCAGGTGAGTGTGGGCGCCGTGTAGCGCGCGGTGCCGAGGGAGGCCCGGGCGTCGCCGTTGTAGGCGGCGTCGGTCAGGGCGTTGGTCAGGTCGTCGGTGAAGCTCGCGCCGGTGTAGTCGACGGTGCCGGTGTTCTTCACCGTGACGGTGTAGGTGAGGGTGTCGCCGGGGAAGACGGTCGTCCTGTCGGCGGTCTTGCTGATCTGGAGCTTCTTCAGCAGGTTCGGCGAGGTCTGGCAGCCGGCCAGGTCGGTGAGGGCGTAGTCGCCGCCGGTGTTCGGCTGGGTGGTGCCCGTGGTCTTGCCCGCGTAGCTGCCGATGCTGCTGGAGGCGCCGGTCTTCGGGTCCACCTTGAAGACCGTGCCGTCGTACTGGCCGAAGTAGATGCTGCCGTTGAGCCAGGCCATGCCGTAGTTGTAGGTGCCGGCCGTCCCCGCCGGGCCCTGCACCTGGACGACCCTGCGGGCCGTCCACGTCGCTCCCGACATGTCGATCTGATAGACGTACAGGCCGCTGTACTGGACGGCCGTGTAGATGTTGCCGTCCGAGTCCACGAAGATGTCCGGCACGAAGGTGCCGTACTGCCACACGGTGTCGCCGGCCGTGCCCTGCGGGTTCTGGGTGACACTGGCGCCGGTGGTCAGGTCCTCGCGGAAGATCAGCTTGTTGGCGCCCGAGTAGAGGTTGCCCGCGCCGTACAGGACGGGCTTGGTCGGGTCCATGCCGAAGCCGCCCCAGACGTAGCCGGAGCTGGTGGGCGGGTTGGGGCTCGTACGGGTCTGGCCGTTGTAGACGTCGGTGGTCACCGTGCCGGTGCCGTTGGCGACCTTGTAGAGGGTCTGCGGGGAGGCGGCGTAGGTGGAGGAGATGAACACCGGGCTGTTGGTACCGGACGGGTCCGGGCCCATCGCGAGGTTCGCCGCCCAGGAGCCGGACGGGCCGTTGGTGCCGGACTGGGCGGCGGCGACGCGGTTGACGGCGGTGGGGTTGCCGGCGGCGTCGTTCTGCAGCTCCATGATCGACTTGCCGGAGGACAGGTAGAGGTGGCTGCAGTCGGCCTGCACCGGGAGGGTGTCCGACACCACCGGCCAGGCCTGGCCCGCGCGGACCTGGGCCCGCTCCCCCTCGGCCGGGGTGGCGGAGGGGGGCGGGGGCGTTGACGGGAGTGCCGTCGGGGAGGGCGATGCCGACGGCGGGGGCGTTGAAGGGGTTGCGGACAGGGCCGTGGACGGGATCGCCGAGGCGGAGCCCGTCGGCGAGGGCGAGGCCGTCCCCGCTCCCCCGGCGCTCGGGGTGGGCGCGGTGGGCGCCGCCGCCAGGAGGCAGGCGGAGGCGAGCGCCCCCGCCAGCCATCTCCACCCGTTCCGCCGCCTCTGCCGTGTCGACCGGTCCATCGTCGCCCTTCCCGTCGGGGGCCGTCGGTGCGGACCGGAGCACTACTGGTCCACCAGGATCAGATGATCTGTGACAGATCATCAAATTCCCGGCATTTAACCCGACCGGCCCCCTCCGGCGGGGCTCAGCTCCACGGATCGGTGAAGGCGCGGCCGGGGACGGGCTTGGCGATGAGGGCGACGGCGATGAAGAAGTTGACCTGCCCGATGGCGATCATCAGGGTGGCCAGCGCCTTGTCGTCGTAGTGCCGGGCGGCCTCGGCGTACAGCGCGTCCGGCACCCGCTCGCCGTGGGCGGCGGGCTGGAGCACGGCCTCCACCAGGGCCAGCGCGGCGCGCTCGGCGGGGGTGAAGCACGGCGCGTCCTGCCAGGAGGCGACGGCGGTGATCCGCTCCTCCGCCTCCCCGCCCTTGCGCAGCAGGCCGGTGTGCAGGACGGTCAGGTAGGTGTTGCCGACGATCTGGCCCGCTCGCAGGTGGACCAGGCCGATCACGCCGCGCGGGACGCTCCGGTTGCCGGCGGCCTTGAACAGCGCCGCCGACACCTCCGCCAACTCGGGGACGAGCTCCAGAGGGTCCTGCAGCATCCGGGGGCGCAGGGGCGTCTCGGTCGTACGGGATTCCATCGTGGCGTTCCTCTCGGGGTGGTGCTGTCACCTGTGGTCTTCGGCGGCCGTCATCACCCATGACGGAGCAGGGCCGAGGAAGGTAACACCGTGGTCGAGAGCAACAGGAACGAGCCCGTGGCGGAGGCCTTCGAGGCCGGCCCGGCCCGGCTCGCGGCGATGGACCTGCCCGGCCGGGGATGAGGCGACGACGCCTCCGCCGCCCGCGTGCTGTCGCGGGCGGCGGAGGCGTCGGGCGCGTCAGCGGTTGGGGCCCCAGACCCGGGTGGACGAGTTCCCGGCCAGCTGGACGTAGGGCTCGACCCAGCGCGAGCCGTCGTCGTAGGTCGAGAAGGCCCCACCGGTGATGGTGCCGACGTAGCCCGAGTCGCTCGCGTAGGCTCCGGCCACGCAACCCTGGGTGCCGTTGCCCCAGTTCTTCAGGGCGTACTGCACGTACCAGCCGTTGTTCGGGTAGAAGGTCACGGTGATCTGGCAGGTCCCCGTGGTGTCCCAGACGGTGTAGCTCGCCCTCGACTGCCCCGATGCGGCCTCGGCCGCCGTCGTCCCGGTGAGCGCGATGAGCGGAACCGCGGCGAGCACGGCGATCCGCCGGATGACACGGCGCATGGGTGTGTTCCTCCCCGTTGTGGTCTCGACCAATCTGGCCAGTGGTTCAGACCAGTCGCCAATGTGGACTCGCGCGAATCAGGTGTCAACACCCGTGCCACAAACGGAAGATGAGGCACCGGAAAGCCGGGCTCGCTCCGGTACGCTGACTGCGGGCGGCCGCCCGACGCACACCGACCCCGGGGGAACGATTTGCCACGCGTAGTGCGGAAGACCTTCACCCTGGCCCCGTGGCCCTGGCGGAGCATGTCCTGGGCCCAGCCGCCCGAGGGGCTCGAGTTCACCTTCTACGACGTCATCGACCCCACCATGCGCGGCGGCATCGAGACGGCGGGCACCGAGCAGGACGCCGCCCGCTGGAAGGTGGCGCACGACGCGTACCGCAGCCTGCTGCGCGACGCCGAGGAGGTCGTCCGCTACGCCCACGGCGTGCGCTGCAAGCCCGGGTTCATGGTGGACATGCGCTCGGTGCGCCTGTACCGCTACGGGCTGATGCCCAACCGCAGAGCGCGCTCCCGGCGGCTGTTCGCCGCCTGCGAGGCGCAGATGCGCAAGGCGGAGGCGGCGTACCGGCCGCTGCTGGAGGAGATCGAGGGGTGCATCGCCCTGGCTGCCGCCGACTCCCCTCCCCCAACGGGGAGTTGACCCGCGTTCACCCCTTCGCCGCCCCGCCGCCACCGGGCGGACGGGCGCCCGCCCTAGCCTCCGGGCATGACGCAGCCCCTGCCGCCCGACGCCCACGCTTCCCACGGCGGGCCGCGCCTGAGCGGGGGCCGGATCTTCGGCCTGGCGCTGTGCGCGGCCCTGTGCCTGGTCGGCGGCCGCCTGTTCCAGGCCGGGTTCGTCTCCTTCGCCGGCCCCGCCGTGTGCGCCCCGTCCCAGGCCTGCCACGGCGGCCTCGGCACCCTCGCCTACTGGATGGGCGGGGTGGCGGTCTGGGCCGTCGGCCTGGCGGCGGCGATCGCGACCGTGGTCAGCTCCGAACCGGGCGGCCCGAACCGGCTGCCGTTCGGCGCGACGGTCTGCGCCTCCCTCCTGCTCGGCCTGACCGGCGCCGCCCTCGGCGAGGGCCTGGGCAACCCGTTCCTGACGGCCGCACTGGTCGTGTTCGCCGCACTGACCGTACCCGTCGCCGTCCAGGGGGAGCTCCGACTCCGGCACGAGCGGCGGAAGTTCGCCGCCGCCCGCGCCGTCGACCGCCACCTCGCGGAGCACGGGGTGAGCACCGCCGGCACCGTCACCGAGGTCCAGGCCCTCGGCGAGGCCCACCAGGACGCCCTCGACCTGCGGATCACCCTCCGCTTCACCGACCACGACGGAACCGGCCGCACCTTCACCCACACCGCCAACCACCCCGTCCACGCCGCCCCGCGCGTCGGCGACCGGCTGACCGTCCGCTACGACCCGCAGGCCCCCGCCATCGCCAGGGCCGGCGCGCCCCTGCCCCCCGAACCCGTCCGGGACGCCGTACCGAGCCTCACCGAGGAACTCGCCCGCCTGGCCGCCCTGCACCGCGAAGGCGCCCTGGACGCCCAGGAGTTCGAGCGTGCGAAGGCACGACTGCTGGCCGGGCGGTAGGGGCCCGGCCGGTCACCAGCGGCGCCAGGCCAGCTCGTCGGGGTCGATCCCGGAAGCCGGCGCCCGGACGGCGGGAGGCACGTCGCGGATCACCGGCGCGTCACGGGTCGCCGGCGCGTCATGGAGCGCAGGCGCGCCGGAGGTGACGGTGATCGCGGGCGCCTGGAGGAAGGCCGCGTCCTCGGTCGAGGCGAAGGCCCCCTGCCACTGCATGGGCGAGGTGCTGAACCAGGCCCGGTAGTACAGCGCGTCGGCCTGCCCCACCCTCTGCCAGACGGCGTCGGGGAGCCGGTAGTCGGCGCTGCCGAGGAACCCGGAGTCCTGCCAGCTCGCGTAGAAGGTGTCCGGTGTCCGGTCCGCCTGGTGCGCCTGACGCTGGAAGAGCCGCGGATCGGTCGCCACCTCGACGGCGTAGTACACCCGGCTTCCGCCGGAGGTGAGGGCGAGGGCGAAGGCCGGCGACGGGCCGGACCGCGCGGCGGTGGCCGGGCCGGTGATGGACGGCGACCCGGCGGGCCGGGCCGGTGCCTGCCGCTGCGCCGCCCGGACGGCCGCGTAGGCGTCCACCTGGCCGTAGCCGTAGTCGGGGCTGTGCCCGTCCGGGCCGTAGCCGGTGCCGATCGTCCGGGCGGTGTCGCGCAGCAGTCCGCGCACGTCCTGCGCCGTCAGCTGCGGATTGACCGACAGCATCAGGGCGGCGATGCCCGCCACGAGGGGGGCCGCCGCCGAGGTGCCGCCGAAGGAGTCGGTGTAGTCGGGGTCGACGCCTTCACTGCCGTCGTTGTACCCGGCGCTGCCCGTGCGGTCGGTCGTGAGGACGGCGTGCTCGCCGAGCGACGCGGCCCCGCTGGAGGGGGCGCAGATCCAGATGGCGTCGCCGTGGTCGCTGTACCAGGCGCGACGCTCCCGGTCGGTGGTGGCGCCGATGGCCATGACGTTGGGGTTGCAGGAGTACCCGTCGGTGTCGACGGACTCGTTGCCGTTGCCGGCCGCCCAGCAGATCGGGATGCCCTTGCCGCCGCGCCCCTGCTGGGCGCAGTAGGCCGTCGCGGCCTCCGTGCTTCCGGGCAGCGGCACGTACGCGCTGCGGCCGTCCGGCGGCCCCCAGCTGCAACTGATCACGTCGGCGCCGTTGTCCGCCGCCCACTGGAACATCCTGGCCTCGTCCGCGGAGCCCAGGAAGTCGGGGAACCGGGCGAGCAGGAGGGTGCACTCGGGGGCCGCGCCGGCGGCCCGCAGGCCCCGGGCCGTGGCGACGCCCGCGCAGGCGGTGCCGTGGTTCTCGAAGTCCGACTTCGGCGAGGCATCTGCGGTGTGGCTCGCGAAGTCGTACTGCGGGCCGAGCTTTCCGGCGAACTCGGGGTGGCCGGTGTCGGTCCCGTCGTCGAGCACGGCGACGGCGATCCCCTGGTCCCCGTGGGTGAGGGTCCACGCGTCCGTCACCCCGGCCGCCGACAGGTGCCACTGCCGGGCCACGTACCCGACATCGCGCACGGCGTGGGCACAGGGCCCGGTCCTCGTCGCGGCGGGCGCGGCCGCCGTGCGCCGGTGGCGGCGGGTGATGAGGTCGGGGTGGGCGAACCGGGTGAGGCCGGTGCCACGGTAGGCGTTGGCCGTGTGCAGCGCGCCGAGGCCGTCCGGCCCGGGCGGTACGGCGAGCAGGAACCCGTTGGCGGCGTAACCGAGTTCCTCGACGACGGTCACCCCGTACTCCGCGTTGAGGAGGCCGATGCGCTCCCGGGTGACCTCGGGGAGGAACTGCACCACGAACCGGTCGGTGACGTAGATGTCGTCGGTGTCCCCGTCCGCCCGGTGCAGCACGGGCGCGGCCTGCTGTACGTCGCGTTCCCGGTTGAGCGTCTGCACGGCCTGGACGGCCTCGGCCGGGCTGAATCCGTAGACGGTCAGCCCGTACTCGGGCAGTTCGGCGATCGGGGCCGCCCGCTCGCGCAGGAGTCCGCCGGTGGTGGGCCCCAGAGCGTCCGGGCGGGCGCCCAGCCGGACGGTGACCTTGTTCGGGTCGCGCACGACGGCGGTCGTCGCGGCGCTGCTGTTGGGGTAGTAGACCAGGTCTCCGCCCGACGGACTCGCGGGTTCGGCGGCTCGGCTCACGGCGTTGTCCTCCGGATCAGGCGTCGAACAGGGCGACGACGGTGGCGGTCGAGGCGTCCAGGTCCGCGAAGTACTCCGTCCAGTCGGCCCCGGCGGGCCGGTCGAACCGCAGGGTGAGGCCCCGCCAGTGGGTGCCGGTGGTCCGGCAGCGCAGGTCCTCGCGGAGCAGGCCGACCCGGACGCCGGGGCCGTCCAGCCCGGCCGGGGCCGCCCGCAGCCGCGCGCCCAGCTCGCAGGTGAGGCGGTCCGCCTCCTCGGGCGTGCGGGCGAGCAGGCACACCTCCCGGGTGCGGCTGGGGCGCCCCAGCGCCCGGTAGTCGTGGCCCTGGCAGCTGGAGTAGGTCACGCAGTCCAGCGCCCGGACCATGGCCGGCACCAGCTCGCGCACGCCGTCCTCCAGGGCGCCGGTCCACCCGGCCTCCTCGCCGTCCAGGACGATCCCCTCGCCGGGGACGACGGCCCCGGCGCTGGGCCGCTCGGGGCTGCCGTCGGCATTGCGGTTGCCGAAACCGCTGGTCCGCAGGGCGAGTCGGCTGCGCCGCGCGGTGCCGCTCTCCCAGCGGGCGACGAACCCGGCGACGTCGCCCATCTCGTTCGTCGCGCGGGTCAGGACGGGGAGGTCTCCCCAGGTGGTGTTCATCGGGCGGGCTCCTTCAGGCGGTGGCGCGGCTGGAGACGAGGTCCCGCGCCTGCGCGGCGAGGTCGAGCAGGACCTCGCGCACGGCGGGGTCGACGGCGGGCAGGGACCGGATCACGGCCGGAAGCCGCCCGTCCTCGAAGCCCCTGGCGGCCCGGCGGAACATGCCGTCGGCGCCCTCGACCTCGGCTTCCCGCCAGAAGCAGACCAGGGCGAACCAGACGAAGCAGGCCTGCACGAAGGAGTGCAGCGGAAGGTCCCGCCCGCTCCAGGGCGAGCGCATCGAGGACGCCCACGGGGCCGCCGGGTCCGTGAACCAGCTCTCCTGCTCCTCGACCATGTACAGCAGTCCGTGCACCGCTTCGTGGAGGACGGCGTCCATCAGCCAGCCGAGGTCGCCCCGGTCGGCGTTCCACAGCCGGATGTAGCCGGGCAGCGACGGCCAGGAGGAGGACGAGGGCGTGCGCGAGGCGTCCCGGCGCACCGAGATCACCCGTACGCATCCCGTGATCAGGCCCTGGACGTACGCGTTGGTCGACAGCGCCGCCAGCGCCGCCCCGAGGGCCTGTCCCAGGCCTGCGAGCCCCGCCTCGCCGTGGTCCGCGGCCCCGTCGAAGGCCGCGTCCAGGCGGGCGAACACGGGTGCCGTCCGGGCGTTCGACACGTCGACGGGGATGCCGTGCACCCGGGCCACGGGCCGCGCCCGCGCGCCGTCCAGCAGCGCCTGGACGGCGGCGGCGGGCTCCTCGGGGCCGAGTCCGCCGCCCAGCAGGCCCGGCGCCGAGGGGTCGGTGAGCAACCGGTGCCAGGAGCGGTCGTCGAGGTGGGCCAGTTCGGCGAGCCGGGCCCGGGGCAGCTCGGGCAGCAGCGGGACGATCCGGTTCTGGAGCACCCGGACGTGGCCGCTCAGCGCCGCGGCGACCACCTCGTGGGTGTCCGGCCGCCAGCGCAGCGCGGCGGGCAGCCGGCGGGTCAGTGCCAAGGTCGTCACGGCCGCTACACCCCCACCGGTCGGCCGAGTTCGCGCCGCAGCCTCAGCGTCTCCCGGGGCTCGACGTCCAGGCGGGAGCGGAGGTGGGCGAAGATCTTCAGCAGGTCCGCGCACCAGACGCTGCGGTTGTCGAACCCGCGCTCCTTGGAGTACCGGTGCGGGTGGTAGCCGCCGGCGCAGGTGTGCTGCTCCACGCAGCCGACGCAGTCGCCGGGCAACGGAGCACCCTCGAAGACCATCCGGCCGTGCAGCGGGCTGGCCGTCGCCAGGTCGGCGAACTCGTGGTCGAGGACGGTGATCCCGGTGCGCGTCATGCCGTCCTCGCAGGCCTTGAGGACGTCGAGGCCCTCCACCTCCCCGCTGGGGTTGACCACGACGAACCCCAGCGGGATGTTGCCCAGCGCGTCCACGTGACTGGTGCCGCCCAGGATGAGGCGGGACACCTCCCAGAAGTTGCGGATGCGCACCTCCAGCGTGGAGTTGTGCCACCAGTGCTCGAAGATCGGGATCAGGTAGTCCGCGCACGGGGTGGGCCCGTGCTCCTCCCGCACGCCGCCGATCGTGTCGTGCGTCATGTCCGGCATCAGGTAACTGACGCTGCGGCAGCCGATGTCCAGGAAGTGCCGGTGGATGCGCAGCGGGTCCGCGCCCAACTGCACGACGGCGAGGATGCCGTACGGCACGCCGCTGCGGTGCAGCAGGTCGAGGCCGCGCCGGACCGCCCGGTACGAGCCGCTGCCGTTGCGCCGGACGCGGAAGGTGTCGTGGACGTCCGGTGGGCCGTCGAGGCTCACCCCGACGTCGACCCCGTGCCGCAGGAGGACCTCGATCCACTGCGCGTTGAGCAGCGTCCCGTTGGTCTGCATGGAGATCTTGACCCGCAGGCCGGCGAGCTCCCGGCGGGCCTCGGTGCACCAGCGGTCGAAGAGCGCGGCACCGATCAGGCAGGGCTCCCCGCCGTGGAAGGAGAGGGTGACGGAGCGCTGGCCGCTGCGCTCGGCATGGCGGCGGACCCGCTCGATCGTCGCGGAGAAGACCTCCTGCGACATCGTCTTCGGGCCCGCCGCCAGCGTCTGGTCGGCCAGGTTGAACTCGTAGCAGTAGGTGCAGTCGAGGTTGCACCTCCCGGCCACCTTGAGGATGACCAGGCCCAGTGGGCGTGCGGACGTGGCGGGGCTCACCTGCGGCTCCTTGCGGGTGGTCGGGCTGGTCATCGTCCGGGTCCTACGCGCCGGCCGGCGGCGGTCCGGCGGGGCCCGTGGCACCGGCCGGTCCGGCGGCGGGCGCGGCTCCGCCACCCGAGGGCTGGGCCGCGGCGGCCGTGGGGCTGGCCGCGGCGCTCGCCTTCAACTCCGCCTCGATGACCGGCCGGAGCGCGTCCGCCACGCGGGCTTCGAGCGACGAGCCCCCGCTGCCGCCTCCGCCGCCGCTGCTGTGCGTCTGGTCGTGGGCATCCTGCCCGGCGCTCACATCCCGGACGGCCGCGGTCAGCTTGCCGCCACCACCACCGCCGCCACCACCGCCACCGCTGCTGTGCGTCTGATCGTGCGCCACTTCCTCGGCACTCACATCCCGGACAGCGGCCGCGAGTTCCTTCCCACCACCACCACTGCTGCTGTGCGTCTGATCGTGCGCCGCTTCCTCGGCACTCACATCCCGGACGGCCGCGGTCAGCTTGCCGCCACCGCCACCACCGCCACCGCCACCACCGCCGCTGCTGTGTGTCTGATCGTGCGCCGCTTCCTCAGCACTCACATCCCGGACAGCAGCGGTCAGCTTGCCGCCACCGCCACCACCGCCGCTGCTGTGTGTCTGATCGTGTGCCGCTTCCTCAGCACTCACATCCCGGACGGCGGCCGCGAGTTCCTTCCCACCACCACCGCTGCTGCTGTGCGTCTGATCGTGCGCCGCTTCCTCCCCGGCGGCCAGGGCGCTGCCCGCGGCGGCCCGCAGGTTGTTCGCCACGTCGCCGGCGATCGCCGCCAGCAGCTGTTCCTGGGCGGACTGCTGCTGTCCGTTGCCGTCCATGTGTTTCTCCCGTTCCGTGCCGCAGATGCCATTGGCCGGAACAGATGCCCGATCATCCGCATGCGATCGGCCCGGGCGGCGGAAGGTCCCCCGTTCGGAAGCGGGCCGCCGACCTGAAAGGCGCAGCCCCCGCCGCCGTCGGAATGACGGTGGCGGGGGCCGTCCCCGTGAACCGGCCCGGTCTAGCCGGGGACGAAGCTGTTGTAGACCGCGTACCACCCGTACTGCTGCCTCGGGGCGCCCGGCGGGACGTCGGATTCGGTGAAGCTGCCGCCGAAGACGAGGCGGCTCGGGTCGTTGTCGCCGAGGTAGCCGGTGTGGACCTGGACGGCGCCGCCGGGGAGGGTTCGGACGAGGGTGACCTTCTTCGTCGAGTCGTCGAAGACGCCCGTCCACCGGTCGTGGCGGGCCAGGCCGTCGAAGATGACGGAGACATCCATGCTGCCGTCCGGCCCCACCAGGTTGACGCTCATCTTGCCGGTCGAGCCGTTGCCGTTGAAGTCCCACAGACTGTTGCTGATGACGGTCACGAGCCACCTCCTCCGATCGCTGCGGCCTGCGCGTTCGTCCTCGCAGGCACACCGTCACGGTAGGGGCGGCGGGGAGCCGGGTGGGCCGTCGCGGACCTACACCGCCCGGACGAGTGAACGTGGTGTGAAGGCCCTCCTCCGCGCCGGGCCGTAGGCTGCCGGGCGGTGGAAGGAGTGGTGTCCGATGGCAGGTTTCGCCGTGGACGGCGGGGAACTCGTGGTGCGGCTGGGTGTGTGGGAGAGGCTGGGCGCCTTCCGGGGCGACGTGCGGGTGCCGCTGCGCGCCGTCCGGGTGGTGCGCGTCAGCACCGACCCGTGGTCGGAGCTGCGCGGGGTGCGGGCGCCGGGGACGGGGTTCCCCGGGGTGGTTTCGCTGTGCACGCGGCGGGGCGCGGGCGTGAAGGACTTCGCCGCCGTGTACGGGCGCCGGCCCGCCGTCGTCGTGGAGGCGGAGGGCGCGGACTTCGACCGGCTGGTGGTGAGCTGCGCCGACCTGGATCGGGCCCGGGCCTGGGCGGCGCAGCTCACCGAGGCGGCGGCCGGGGCGCGCTGACGGCTCAGCGGGCGCGGGTCCAGGCCGACTCGCGCAGCAGGCGCAGGCCGTTGAGGCCGACGAGGACGGTGGATCCCTCGTGGCCGAGGACGCCGAGGGGCAGCGGCAGGGTCGCCACGAGGTCCCAGACCACCAGGGCGGAGATGAACACCGAGGCGATCACCAGGTTCTGCACCACCAGGGAGCGGGCCCGGCGGGAGAGGGCCACCACGGCGGGGACGGTGGCGAGTTCGTCGCGGACGATCACCGCGTCGGCGGTCTCCAGGGCGAGGTCGGAGCCCGCGCGGCCCATGGCGATCCCCGCGTGAGCGGCGGCGAGCGCGGGGGCGTCGTTGACGCCGTCGCCGATCACCAGCACCTTGCGGCCGGCCGCCTCCTGCTCCCGGACGGCGGCGACCTTGTCCTGGGGCAGGAGCCCGGCGCGGACGTCGGTGATGCCGACCTCGGCGGCCAGGTGCGCGGCGGCGCGGGGGTTGTCGCCGGTGAGCAGCGCGGGCGCGCGCCCGGTGAGGGCGGCCAGGGCGGCGACGGTCGCGGCGGCGTCGGGGCGCAGCCGGTCGGCGATGCCGAGCACGCCGACCGGGACGCCGTCGGCCTCGACGAGGACGGCGGTGCGGCCGGACTCCTCCAGTTCGGCGGCCACGGCGGCGGCGAGGGCGCACGCCGCGTCCGTCCGGCCGGCGAGCAGCCGGGCCGGTGCGCCGACGGCGACGGCGCGGCCCTCGACGGTGGCGGTGACGCCGACGCCCGGGGCGGAGGCGAAGCCCCGCGCCTCGGGCAGGGCGAGGCCCCGGGTGCGGGCGGCGTCGACGACGGCGCGGGCGAGCGGGTGCTCGCTGGGGTGCTCGGCGGCGGCCGCGAGCGTCAGCAGCTCGCCCTCGCCGAGGCCCGAACCGGCCAGCGGGCGCAGGTCGGTGACGCGCGGGGTGCCCTCGGTGAGGGTGCCGGTCTTGTCGAGGGCGACGGCGTCGACCTGGCCCAGCCGCTCCATCACCACGGCCGACTTCACCAGGACGCCGTGGCGCCCGGCGTTGGCGATGGCGGAGAGCAGCGGCGGCATGGTGGCGAGGACGACGGCGCAGGGGGAGGCGACGATCATGAAGGTCATCGCGCGCAGCAGCGAGCCGGTGAGCGCGGCGCCGAAGGCCAGCGGGATCGCGAAGACGGCGAGGGTGGCGGCCACCATGCCGAGCGAGTAGCGCTGTTCGACCTTCTCGATGAACAGCTGGGTCGGGGCCTTGGTCTCGGAGGCCTCCTCGACCATCGCGACGATCCGGGCGATCACCGAGTCCGAGGCGTCCCGCTCGACGGTGAGGCGCAGGGCGCCGGTGCCGTTGAGGGTGCCGGCGAAGACCTCGTCGCCGATCTGCTTGGCGACGGGCAGGGGTTCGCCGGTGATGGTGGCCTGGTCGACCTCGCCGGCGCCGTCCACGACCCGTCCGTCCGCGCCGATCCGCTCACCGGGGCGGACCAGCACGGTGTCCCCGACGGCGAGTTCGGCCGTCGGGACGGTCTCCTCGGCGCCGCCGGGCAGCAGCCGGGTGGCGGTGGCCGGGGCGAGGTCGAGCAGGCCGCGCACGGAGTCGGCGGTGCGGGCGGTGGCGAGGGCCTCCAGGGCGCCGGAGGTGGCGAAGATGACGATCAGCAGGGCGCCGTCCATGACCTGGCCGACGGCGGCGGCGCCGAGGGCGGCGACGATCATCAGCAGGTCGACGTCGAGGGTCCTCTCCCGCAGCGCTTGGAGGCCGGCCCAGGCGGGCTCCCACCCTCCGGTGGCGTACGCGAGGGCGTAGAGCGGGCCCCAGGCCCAGGCGGGGGCGCCGGTCAGCTGGAGCGGCAACGCGATCAGGAACAGCCCCGTGGCCGCGGCGGCCCAGCGGGCCTCGGACAGGGCGAACACCCGCGTCCGGCGCTTCGGGGCGGTGCCGGCGGGGGCGGTCCCGGTGGGCGCGGGGCGCTCGATCAGGGTGGAGGACATGCGGAAGGAACCCTTCGCGGAGGGCAGACGTGGCGACCGGACTCACAATACAGGAACATATGAACAGCCGTTCATTCATGCTCTGTAGGATGGTCGCATGGGTCATGGAGCAGCGCCGTCGAACACCGTCCCGCACACGCGTCTGGACGCGACCAGCGCCGCCCGGGTCGCCACGACCCTCCAAGCCCTCGCCACCCCCTCCCGGCTGCTGATCCTGTCCCGCCTGCGCGAGGGCCCCTGCGCCGCGACCGAACTCGCCGCCGAGGTCGGCCTGGAGCAGTCCGCCTGCTCCCACCAGCTGCGGCTGCTGCGCAACCTCGGCCTCGTCGTCGGGCGGCGCAACGGGCGCTCGGTGGTCTACGCGCTGTACGACAACCACGTCGCCGCGCTGCTCGACCAGGCGGTCTACCACATCGATCACCTGCGGCTCGGGCTCAGCGACGCCGACGGGGACGAGCCCGAGGCCGAGGCCGAGGCCGACGCGGCTCTCTGACCGCCTGCGACGGCCGGTCACCGAGCGAAGTCACCTCGAATCGCGCAAGCGCCACGGCGCGCCCGGGCGACCCGTGCCAGCCTGACCGGGACCCCTCTCGGCAGGAGGTGACCCGCCATGACGCAGCGAACCACCGTCTCCAGCCCGCCACTCCTCCCCACCAGGGCCTTCCCACCCACCGGCCGCCCCCTCGGCGCCATCGGGCTCGGCTGCGCCGGACTCAGCAAGTGGATGTACGAGGGCCCGCGCCCCGACGACACGGCCGCCGCCGCGCTCCTGCGCACCGCGCTGGACCACGGGGTGACCCTGTTCGACACCGCCGGCGTGTACGGCGAGGGCCACAACGAGCGGCTCCTCGGCCGCGCCCTCGCCGACCGGCGGGGCGAGGCCTTCCTCGCCACCAAGGTCGGGCTGGTCGTCGACGACCTCGACTCCTTCACCCTGCACAACGACGCCGAACCCGCCCACCTGCGCAGATCCCTGGAAGCGAGCCTGGTCCGGCTGCGCACGGACACCGTGGACCTGTGCTACCTGCACCGGATCGACCCCGCCGTCCCCCTGGAGGACAGCTGGGCCGCGCTCGCCGACCTGGTCCGCGAGGGCAAGGTCCGCCACCTCGGGCTCTCCGAGGTCTCCGTCCGCGAGGCGGAGCGCGCCCACCGCATCCACCCGGTCGCCGCCGTCCAGTCCGAACTCTCGCTCTGGGCCCGGCAGGCGCTCGGCCGCCCCGAGGACGTCGTCGGCTGGTGCGCCGAGCACCGCGCCGCCTTCGTCCCGTACGCGCCGCTCGGCCGGGGCTTCCTCACCGGTGCCATCGGCCCGGCCACCGCCTTCGCCCCGCGCGACCTGCGCGCCCGGCTCCCCCGCTTCACCCCGCGCGCCCGCGCGGCCAACCAGCGGATCGTCACCGTCCTGGAGCAGGTGGCCCGGCGGCACGGCGCCACCCCGGCCCGGGTCGCCCTCGCCTGGGCCCTCTCCCGGGGCGGCCACGTCCTCCCGATCCCCAGCACCACCCGCCCCCGCCACCTGGCGGACGACCTCCACGCCGCCACCCTGACCCTCACCCCGCGCGACCTCACCGACCTCGACGCCGCCCCCGAGGCGGCGGAGGGGCGATGAGGGCCTGCAACTCAAGACTGGTTCGTGTCAAGGGAATTGACGCCTAGTCAGTACATCGGATGAACACCGCCGGCAGTTCCCGCGCGAGGGGAGATCCCAGCGATACCACTTGTCCCATGACCGATACGAAGAAGTTCCCCGGGCCGCTGCGTGGCGGCGTCCCGCTCGCGGTGGCCGTGTCCGTCCTCGCCTCCACAACCATGGTGGCGGCGGCGGGCACGGCCGCCGCCGCGCCCGCGCACCGGGCCGCCGCCGCCCACGGGCACCTGGTCGTCAGGGCGTCCACGAGCGACGTGCCACCCGGGGAGGGCGACGAGCCGACCGAGTCCTTCTACGTGCCGCGCGGCGTCACCTCGGTGACGGTGTACCTGTGGGGGCCCGGCGGTGGTGGAGGCGGCGGGGCCGGTGGTGGAGGCGGCGGTGGCGGTGAGGGCGGCAAGTCCGGCGGCGGCGTCGGCGGCAACCAGATGGGCCAGGGCGGCGCGGGCGGCGCGGGCGGTTCCGGTGGTGGCGGTGGCGGAGCCGGGTCGTTCTCGCAGTGCACCCTGTCCGTCAGCGAGGGTTCGCTGCTGCGGATCTTCGTCCCCCAGGGCGGCAAGGGCGGAACGGGCGGTTCCCCCGGCTACGGCGGAAAGGGCGGCTGGCAGTTGGGCGGGAACGGCTACCCGGGCTCGAACGGCCGGGGCGGAGCGAAGGCGGCCGACTCCTACTCCACCGTGGTCACCGGCTGGAACGAGGAGCCGCTCCTTCTTTCCGGCGGCGGAGGCGAGGGCCGCGGCTCTGCGGATACGCACGGCGGGCAGGGCGGCACGGAGAACGGCGCAGAGGGCGGCCACGGCGTCGCGGGAGGCCCCGGCGGCGAGGGCGGGTTGAAGTCGTTCCCGCTCCACTGCGAGGTCACCGGATCGGACGGCCGTTCCGGCGGCAACGGTCACACCGGCGGGCAGGGCGCCGGCCCGTGGAGCGGCGTCCCGGACAGTGTCCCCGTGGCGGGCGGGCGGGGCGGGGCCGCGGGCAGGCCCGGAGCCGGCGGAACGCCGCAGGCCCCCGCCACTGTCACTCTGGCCGACGGCACCGCCTATACGGCCCCGGCGGGCACCGCGGTCGGCGGAGAGGGCGGGTTCGGCGGGATCGGCGGCTCCGGCGGGTTCGGCGGCATCGGTGGCACCAAGTGGGGCAACAACGCCGCCGGCGGCGAGGACGGAAGCCCCGGCCGACGGGGCGGCGACGGCCTGGCCGTCCTCGCCTGGTAGGCACCTCGCCGATCTACCGGTCCGCACCGAGCCCGCCGGAGGGCTCGGTGCGGACCGACCACTCAGGGCGCCGGCAGCGGCTGTTCCTCGTGCAGCCAGGCCAGCCGGTCGTGCAGGCCGTCCTCCGTCAGCGGGCGCAGCAGGGCGTCGCGGGCGTCGGCGGCGGGGCCGAGGGGGTGGAAGAGCTCTGTGCCCATGCGGCGGGAGAGGAGTTGGATGCGGGCGGTGCGGTCGCGACGGACGGATTCGTAGCGGGTCAGGCGGGTGGGGAGGTCGGCGGGGGCGGCGCCGGTGAGGAGGGCGCCGAGGGTGACGGCGTCCTCCAGGGCCTGGCAGGCGCCCTGGGCGGCGTACTGGAGCATCGGGTGCGCGGCGTCGCCGAGGAGGGTGATGCGGCCTCGGGTCCAGCGGGGGGCGGGGTCGCGGTCGCAGAGGACCCAGCGGCGCCAGTCGCGGCCGAGTTCGAGCAGGGCCCTGGGCGTGGCGGCGAGCTTCGGGAAGCGGGCGAGGACGGCGGCGCGTTCGGCGGGCAGGGCGGAGACGGCCTCGGCGGCGCCGTCGTCGAGGACGGCGGCGAGGTTGAGGCTGGCGCCGCCCGCGACGGTGTAGTGGACGAGGTGGTAGCCGGGCCCGGCCCACAGGGTGACGGCGTCCGAGCGCAGGTGCGCGGGCACGTCGGTGATGGGCAGCAGGGTGCGGTAGATGGTGTGGCCGTTCGGCCGGGGCGGTCCGTCGTCGAGGAGGCGGGCGCGCACGGCGGAGCGGATGCCGTCCGCGCCGACGAGCAGGTCCCCTTCGTGGCGGCGCCCGTCCGCCGTCCCGACGGTGACGCGGCCGCTCGGCTCCTCGCTCTGCGCGGTGAGTTCGGCTCCGGTCAGCAGCCGGATGCGGCCCTCCGCCCGGCAGGCGTCGAGCAGCGGGGTGTACAGGTCCGCGCGGTGGACGACGGCGTACGGGTGGCCGAAGCGGCGGCGGTAGCGCTCCCCCACCGGGACGGCGGTGAGCCGCTCCCCGCTCACGGCGTCCATCAGCCGCAACTCCTCGACCAGGACGGCGCGTTGCCGCACAGCGCGGCCGACGCCGAGGCGGTCGAGGGCGGCGAAGCCGTTGGGGGCGATCTGGATACCGGCGCCGATCTCGGTGAAGTCCTCCCGCCGTTCGAGGACGGTGACGCGGTGGCCGGCCGAGGCGAGGGCCAGGGCGGCGGCGAGCCCGCCGATGCCGCCTCCGGCGACAAGAACGTCGAGGGCGCGGATCATGCCGGCTCCCCCACCGCGGCGCCGTCGCCGAGCGCCGCGCAGACGGCGTCCGTGGCGACCACGGCGGCGCAGCGGCGCGCCGCGTACGTCAGGGCGCCTCGGTGCTGTTCGGCGGTGAGGTCCGCGACGGCGTCGCCGACCAGGAAGGCCTGGACGTCGTGGGTGAACGCGTCGACGGCGGTGGTGAGGATGCCGATCTGGGCGTAGACCCCGCAGATCAGCAGCTGGTCGCGCCCGGCGGCGCGCATCCGCTCCAGCAGGTCGGTGCGGAAGAAGGCGCTGTAGCGCCACTTGGTGAACTGCCAGTCCCGGGCGGCCGGTTGGAGCGGGGCGACGATGCGGCGGTGTTCGGGGGTCAGGGTCATGCCGGGGCCCCAGAAGTCGGCGAGCAGGCCGCGCTCCCCGGGTGTCATGCCGCCGGGCTGGGCGGTGTAGGCGACGGGCACGCCGAGGGCTGCGCACCGGTCGCGCAGCCGGGCGATGTTGCGCACGAGCGGTTCCCGGGGCGAGGTGCCGGCGGGGAAGGGGCGCAGGAAGTACTCCTGCATGTCGTGGATGAGCAGGACGGCGCGGGCCGGGTCGGCGCGCCAGCCGACGACCGGGGCCGGGAGGTCGTCCGGCAGCGGCAGCGGGTACGGCTCGACGGGTGGGAGGCCGGACATCGGTCGTACGGTCCTTTCCGGGAAGGGGTGTTCAGACGGCGCCGAGGGTGGCGCCGCCGTCGACGGTGAGGGTCTCGAGGGTGATGTGGCCGGCCTCGTCGGAGAGGAGGAAGGCCACCGCGTGGGCGACGTCCAGCGGGGTGGCGACCTTCCCGAGCGGGATGCCGGTGCGGTAGGCGTCCGGGTTCCCGGCGACGGCGGCCGCGGCGGCGGCGCCGGGCGGGTGCATGCCGTGCAGCATCGGGGTGTCGGTGGATCCGGGGGCGACGACGTTGCAGCGGATGCCGTACCGGGCGACCTCCAGGCCGAGGCAGCGGGTGAAGGCGGTGGCGGCGGCCTTGGAGGCGGCGTAGGCGGCCATGTCGGCGCGGGCGGTGCCGGCGGCGTTGGAGGCGACGGTGACGAGGGCGCCGCGCCCGCGCGGGACCATCCGGTTGACGACGGCGCGGGAGAGCAGGAAGACGCCGGTGGCGTTGACGGCGAGGGTGGCGTGCCAGTCCTCGTCGCTGAGCCGTCGGGCCTCGCCGAGGCGCAGCACGCCCGCGGCGTTGACGAGTCGGTCGATCGGGCCGAGGTCGTCCTCGACGCCCCGGACGAGCGCTTCGACGGAGGCCGGGCAGCCGACGTCGGCGGGGCGGGCGTGCACCGCCAGGCCGTCCGCGGCGAGCTTGCCCGCCGCGGTGGCGAGGCCCTCGGCGTCCCGGTCGACGGCGACGACGGTGGCGCCCCGTTCGGCGAGGAGGCGGGCGACGGCGGCGCCGATGCCTCCGGCGGCGCCGCTGACGAGGGTGACGGTCATCGCCGGCCCCCGGCGCGGGTGCGGGCGAGGGCGGCGAGGGGTGCGAGGGCCGTACGGGCCAGGCGTGCGGCGCGGGGGCCGACGGTGGGCAGGGCCTCGATCCGTACGGGCGGCAGCTGCGGGCGCAGGGCGCGGCGGACGGATTCGGCGGCCCGCAGGCCGGAGGCGACGGCGCCCTCCATGGCCGTCATGCCGGGTGGCGAGGCGGTGAAGTCCCCGGCGAGGTGCAGGTTGGCGAGGGCGGTGGCGGTGTGCGGGCGGTGCCGGTCGGCGCCCGGGCCGGGGGTGAAGTACGGTGCGGCCAGGTGGGGTTGGTAGCAGACGTGCTCGATGTCGGCGGGGTCGAGGCCTGGCAGGTAGGTGCGCAGTTCCTCGACGAGGACGGCGACGGCCTCCTCCTCGGGCAGGTGGGCGAGGCGTTCGACTCGGCCCACCACGCAGTTGAGGACGGTGGTGGTGTGGCCGCTCCAGTTGCGGCCGACGTCGAGCAGGGTGATCGCGTGCGGCGAGCCGACCAGGCGGACGTGTTCGGCGGGCAGGTGCGGCAGGCGGCGGCTCAGGTAGAGGTGGAGGGCGCCGAGCGGGCGGGAGTCGAGCTCGCTCACGCCGTGCGCGGGGCGCAGCACGCCGGTGAGCTCCGGGCCGAGGTCGGTGACCCGGCCGTGCGGGACGGCGAGGACGACGTGCCCGGTGACGGGCTCGGTGGTGGTGTGGACGGGCGTGCGCAGGGTGAGGCTGTCCAGGCGGGTGCCGGAGGTGGTGACGGCGGTGAGCTCGTGCCCGGTGTGGACCTTGACGCCGTGCGCCTCCAGGCGCCGCCGGAAGGGGTCGATCAGCCAGTGCTGGAGGTCGCCGCGGGGCATGCGGACGCGGCCGGGCCGGCGGACGAAGGCGGCGATGCTGCCGCGGAACTCGGCGGCGGAGGCGGCGCGGATCTCGGAGGCGGTGGAGGCGAGGAAGAAGTGCTCGATGTCGGCGATCGCCGCCTCGGTGAGGTAGCCGCGCCCGTGCAGGAAGTCGGCCAGGGACTCGTCGCGCCGACGGTAGTCCTGGGCGAGCAGGTCGACGACGCCGTACAGGAGGAGCAGCCCCTCGGCCAGGGCCGGGGCCTTGCGGGCGCGAGTGCCCGGCTGCCCGGGCCGGATCTGGTGGAAGCGGCTGACGGGGCGCAGGGCGCCGCCGAGGCCGAGTTCGCCGAGGACCCGCCAGGTGTTGCGGTAGAAGGCGGGGAAGATGTGGACGCCGAAGTCCTCGGTGCGGCCGTCGATGCGGCTCGATCCGGTCTTGCCGCCGAGGTCGGGGGCGGCTTCGAGGAGGCGGACGGGCAGGCCGAGGCGGGCGAGCTGCCAGGCGGCGGTCATGCCGGCCAGGCCGCCGCCGATCACGGTGACCTCGTCGGTGCTCGGCTCGTACGGGCGGTGGTCGGTCACGACTGCCCTCCCCGGGTGGCGTGGTGGTGGGCGGACAGGGCGGTGACGGCGTAGATGAGCCGCAGCAGGCTGTCCCGGTAGGTGAGGCCGTCGCGGTAGACGATCCAGGTGTGCTGGGGTTCGTCCCAGTCGCCGTCCTCGCGCTGGGTGCGGGCGAGGAACTCCACTCCGTCGCGGACGGGTTGGCCGTCCGCGTGTCCGGCGGCGATCAGGGCGATCAGCGCCCAGCCGGTCTGGGAGGCGGTGCTGGTGCCGCGGCCGATCCAGCCCGGGTCCTGGAGGGCGCGGATGTCCTCGCCCCAGCCGCCGTCCGGGTTCTGGTGGGCGGTGATCCAGGCACAGCCGCGCTCCAGGGCGGGGTCCGTACCGGGCAGGCCGCAGGAGGCGAGGCCGGTGACGGCGGCGACGGTGCCGTGCAGGTGGTGGCAGGCCCACCAGCCGGGCCAGGAGCCGTCGGGGAGCTGGTGCTCGCGCAGCCAGGCGACGGCGCGCCGGGCGGCGGGCTCGTGGGCGCGGCCGTCGGCGCCGAGGGCTTCGAGGACGTGGCCGGTGACGTCGGCGGAGGGGGCTTCGAGCAGGCCGATGCCGGCGAGCTTCTCGCGGCCGGGCAGGCGCCAGCGCAGCGGTTCGAAGGCGGCCCAGCCGCCGTCCTCGCACTGCTGGGAGACGAGCCAGTCGACGGCGCGGCGGCAGGCGGCGTCCACGGCGGGGTCGCTGCCGGGCGGGTGGGCGCGGCGCAGCGCGGCGATGGCGAAGCCGGTGTCGTCGGCGTCGGGGTTGGTGTCGTTGGCGAAGACGAAGGGCCAGCCGCCGGGGGCCTGTCCGGGGGTGAGGACGGCCCAGTCGCCGGGCCGGGTGACCTCGTTGTCGAGGAGCCAGCGCACGGCGGCCTCGGTGGCCTTGGGCTCGGCGCCGGGGGCGGCGGCGGTGGCGTGGAGGGCGAGGGCGGTGTCCATCACGACGGGGATCCACAGGTCGACGTGCCGTTGGCCGTCGTGGTGGGTCACGTACTCGTCGAGGGCGGCCATGGCGCGGGTGCGCACGGGGTGGTCGGCGGGCAGGCCGGCCGCGTCGAGGCCGATCAGGGCGTTGGCGGTCTGCGGCCAGTTGCCGCCCCAGCCGCCGTCGCGCTCCTGGGTGCGCAGCAGGTACCGGACGGCCTTGCGGACGGCGCGGCGGCGCAGCGGGCGTACGGGGTGGCGGGCGAACCAGTGGCTGAGGGTGGTGGCGGTGCGCAGCGGCAGGGCCCGCCGGGGGCGGTCGCGGCCTGGGCTCGCGAGCAGTTCGGGGATGTCGAATCCGGCGGGGACGACCTTGCGGCCGTCCATCAGGAGGCTGTTGGCGACGAGGACGCCGCGGCCGGCGGCGCCGAGGTGGTAGATGCTGCCGGGGGCGTCGTCGGGCAGGAGCAGGATCTCGGGCGGGAAGAGGGGGATGTCGCGCCAGGACCAGAGGCCGATCATGGCGAGCCAGGCGAGCATCAGCGGGTTGTCGAGGGCCTCGACGCCGCCCATGTCGCGGACGGCTCCGGCGGCGGCGCGCAGTTCGGGTTCGTCGGGGTGGTGGCCGGCCAGGCGCAGGGCGACGTAGCAGAAGACGGTGACGAGGAGCTGGTCGTCGCCGCCGGGGTGGGCGGCCCAGCCGCCGGTGGGGGTCTGCTCGGCGAGGATCGTGCGGGCGGCGGCCGCGGTGGTGTCGTCGGTGGGGATGCGCAGGTAGTGGCGCAGGACGAGTTCGCCGGACTCGCCGATGAGGCTGGCGCGGCAGTCTCCCTGCCAGTGGCCGTCGGGGTGCTGGCGGCGGCGCAGCGCCTCGGCGGCGAGGGCGAGGGTCTGCTCGGGGGTGCGGAGCCGGTCGGGGGCGCCGGGCTCGTCAGGGGTGCGGGTCATCGCTGGAGTTCCTTCGTCGCGGGCGCCGAGGGGCCGGGAGCGGTGCGGGCGGCGGCGATCCGGCGCTGGCGCACGTACATGAACAGGGAGAAGCTGGCGATCAGGGCGAGGGCGGGGGCGCCGACGATGTACGCCCAGACGTGGCGGATGCGCCAGCGGCGGGCCTCGATGACCTGGTACGCGCCGAGGGCGGCCCAGATGAGGGCGAGGTCGGCGTAGACGAAGCAGGAGGCGAGGCTGTGGGTGGCGTCGCGCAGGAAGTCGTCCATCACGCCGAGCGGTCCGTCCTCGGCGTGGTCCAGGACGAAGGCGACGGCCATGGCGCCCATCACGAGGGTGCCGACGGCGGTGAAGACGGCGTACATCCGGCACAGGAACGCGTCGCCGGGGCCCGGGCGAGGCCCCGGCCGGGGCTCAGTCGGTGGCATGGCGGGCTCCTGCCGGGTGCGGCGCCGGGGCGGGCGCGGCGTGGTCGTAGTGGTAGTCGTCGAGGTCGAAGTGCCGGGCGCGCCAGGCGGCTTCGTAGGTGGAGGAGGGGCGCACGGCCGGGGCGTCGCCGTGCTCGTCGAAGTAGTAGCTGTGGGTGCCGTGGCAACTCGGGTGTGCGAACACGGTGTTGGGCTGGCGGCGCAGGGCGCGCGCGAAGGAGGCGTCGTGCTTCTCGGCGCGGACGACGGCCTGGGTGGCGCCGCGGCGGCGGGCCTCGGCGATGACGCGGGTGAGGTGGGTGACCTGGTAGTCGATCATGCCGAACCAGGAGCCGCCGGTGAACGAGTACGGGCCGACGATGAACCAGAGGTTGGGGTAGCCCTTGACGGAGGTGCCCTCGTAGGTCTGGAAGCGTTCGGAGCGCCAGAACTCCCGTAGGTCGCGGCCGCCTCGGCCGTGCACGGGGAAGGGCGGCAGGTTGTCGAGGACGTGATAGCCGGTGGCGAGGACGAGGACGTCGCAGGGGTGTTCGGCGCCGTCGGCGGTGGCGACGCCGGTGGCGGTGATGCGCTCGACGGGTTCGGTGTGCAGCCGGACGTTGTCGCGGGTGAAGGCCTTCCAGTAGCCCTTGCCGAAGGAGGGCCGCTTGCAGCCGAGCCGGTACGTGGGCGCCAGGGCGGCCATCAACTCCTTGTCCCCGCGCACCTGTTGGCGGAGGTAGAGGCGGGCGAAGGCCTCGCCGGCGCGGACGAGGAAGGGGAAGCGCCGGTACTGGATCATGGCGATGACGAAGCCGACCTCGGTGGCGGTGTCGGTGGCCAGCCGCACCGCCCGCTGGGTCCAGGGGGCGGCGGCGAACAGGCGGCGCACGGCGGGCGGGATCGGGACGTCGGGCTTGGGGAACACCCAGGTGGGGGTGCGCTGGTAGACGTCGAGCGCCTCGACCTGCGGAGCGACGGCGGGGACGAGCTGGACGGAGGAGGCGCCGGTGCCGATGACGGCGACGCGCTTCCCGGTCAGGTCGAGCCGCTCGTCCCAGCGGGCGGTGTGCACGACGCGGCCGGTGTAGTCGTCGAGGCCCGCGAGCTTCGGTGTCTTCGGCCGGGTGAGCCAGCCGGTGGCGCAGACCAGGTACCGCCCGGTGAGGGTGGCGCCGTCGGCCAGAGCGACCTGCCAGAGGTGCGCCTGCTCGTCGTAACTCGCTTCTATTACACGTGAGTTGAGGCGCATCCGGTCGCGCAGCCCGTAGCGGTCCACGCACTGCTCGGCGTAGGCCTTCAGCTCCGCGCCGGGCGGGAAGGCCCGGGACCAGGAGGCGTGCGGGGCGAAGGAGAAGGAGTAGGAGAAGGCGCTGATGTCCACGGAGATGCCGGGGTAGCGGTTGGTGTGCCAGGAGCCGCCGGCGCCGTCCTGCTCGTCGAGGATCAGGAAGTCCTCGACGCCGCTGCGCAGCAGCCCGACCGCCGTGCCGATGCCGGAGAAGCCGGCGCCCACCACCAGCACCTCGTACTGCGGCCTGCCGCCACCCTGCGCGCTCACAGCGCCAGGCCGATCGAGAGCAGCCCGCCGAAGGCGAGCAGCAGCCAGCAGGTGTGCTCCAGCGCGGGGATCAGGCCGCTGCCGCGCGCCCCGCCGAGGACCAGGCGCAGCGGCAGCGCCGCGACCGGCGCGGCGGCGGCGACCAGCAGCAGGGCGGGCCGCTGCACGGCCAGCGCCAGGGCGACGGCGAAGGAGGCGGCGACGAGCAGCGCGTAGTAGGCCCGGGTGCGCCGCTCCCCCAGCCGGACGGCGACGGTGATCTTGCCGGCCTCGGTGTCGGTGGGGATGTCGCGCAGGTTGTTGGTGGTCAGCAGCGCGCAGGCCAGCAGCCCGATCGGGACCGAGGCGCCGACGGCGAGCGCGGGCACCCGCTGGAGCTGGATGTACGTGGTGGCGCAGACCGCGATCACGCCGTGGAAGACGAAGATGCTGACGTCCCCGAGGGAGCGGTACCCGTACGGGCTGGAGCCGCCGGTGTAGAACCAGCCGCCGAGCGCGCAGAGCCCGGCCAGGGCGAGCAGCCACCAGCTGATCGTCACCGCCATCACCAGGCCGGCGGCCAGGGCGAGGCCGTACAGCTCCAGGCCGTGGCGCAGCACCCGCCGGGGCGTGGCCGCGCCGGAGCCGACCAGGCGGACGGGGCCGACGCGGTGGTCGTCCGCGCCGCGGATGCCGTCGCTGTAGTCGTTGAGGAAGTTGGTGCCGAGGACGAAGCCGAGTGCGAACAGCAGGGTGAGCAGGGTGCGTTCGGCGCGGACGGGCCCCCCGGCTCCGGCCGCGACGGCGGTGCCGACCGCGATCGGGGCGAGGGTGACGGGCAGGGTCTTCAGCCGGGCGCCGAGCAGCCAGGCCCGTACGGCGGAGGCCGCCGGGGCGCTGGGGCGGGTGGTCGCGCTCACCGCTTCCTCCCCACGCCGAGGAACAGCACGCCGGTCGCCTTCACCGGGACCATGCGGACGCGCTCGCGCCGCCCGGCCAGGTAGCCCAGGCCTTCGCGCAGGTGCGGGCGCAGGCCGAGCAGCCGCAGCTCCACGCCGTGCGCGCGGGCGGTGCGCAGCAGCCGGGCGCGGTTGACGAACAGCCGGTGGTCGTGGGTGCCGCGCTCCGGCTTGCCCGGCAGGGGCAGGTTCTCGGCGAGGGTGATGGCGACCAGCCGGGCGAGGCGGGTGTCGGCGATGGTGTCCACGATCAGGGTGCCGCCGGGGCGCAGCACCCGGCAGGCCTCGGCGACGGCCGCGTACGGGTCGGGGACGTGCTCCAGGCACTGGCCGGCCGTGACCACATCGAAGGAGCCTGCGGCGAAGGGGAGTTGCGCGAGGTCGGCGCGGGCGAGATCGCGGTAGCCGTGGCGGGCGGCCTCGCGCAGGGACAGGTGGGAGAGGTCGACGCCGGTGAGCCGGTAGCCCTTGCCGGCCAGGTGCGGGGCGGCCAGGCCGCCGCCGCAGGCGAGGTCGAGCAGGCGGGCGCCCTCGCGGTCGGCGGCGGGGACGTGCTCGGCGCGGGCGCGGGCGATCCAGCCGAGCGGGGCGAGCGGGCCGCGCGGGTCCCACCAGGTGGCGGCGAGGCGGTCGTAGTCGGTGATGAGGTCGGTCCGGAGCTGTTGCACAGCGCGTCTCCTCGGAGGCGGGCGAGGGCGGGGCGGGCGCCGCGGGGCGGGCGCGGCGGCCCGCCGGGGCGCCTCGGACGGGCGCGCCGGTGGGCCCCGGGCCCGCCGGGGCGGCGCGGGAAGGGCGGGGAAGGGTCAGACGGCTTCGCTCAGCGCCCGCAGGGCGGGGTGCTGGGCAGCGAAGCTGCCGACCAGGTCGCTGAGGCAGCGCCGGACGACGGGCGCGTGCGAGGCGGTGGCCGGGTGGTTCTCCACCGCCCGGAGGGCGTCGTCCGTGTAACGCTGCGCAACCTTCGCGGCCCGGTTGATCGCCCCGGACTCCTGCACCAGGGCGACCACGTCGCCGCACCGCTCGGCGGTGAGCGGCTGTTCCCTCAGAACCGGCTCCAGGAGGTTTCCGAAATCCTGGACGGCGTAGATGACCGGCAGGGTGTAAACGCCGTTGAGAATGTCCTTCGCCGGTTCCTTCCCGGTTTCCCGGCTGCAGATGTCGAGAATGTCGTCCCATATCTGGAAGGCCATTCCCAGGTTGTGGCCGAAACTCTCCAGCGCCTCCCGCTCGCCACGGCCGGCGTCCGACTGGAGCGCGCCCATCGAGGCCGCCGTGCGCAGCAGCCGGGCGGTCTTGCCCGAGATCGCGGCGAGGTAGTCGGCCTCGGAGCGGGTCGGGTCGTGCAGCTGGCTGGACTCCAGCATCTGGCCGACGCACATGTCGGTGAGCGTCTCGGCCATGACCAGCAGCTCCGTGCGGCCCAGGGCCGCGGCGCCCTCCATGCAGCGGGCGAGCAGGTAGTCGCCGGTCAGCAGGGCGATGGCGTTGCCGTACGTGGCGTTGATGCTGGGCCTGCCGCGCCTGATCTGGGCCTCGTCGATCACGTCGTCGTGGTGGAGGGTGGCGATGTGCAGGGTCTCCACGACCGCGGCGCCCTCGATGACGCGGCGCTGGGTGCGGCCGCCCTCCTCGCGGTCGAGCAGGTACGAGGCCAGCAGCACCAGGGTCGGGCGCAGCAGCCGGCCCGCGTTCTCCACGGAGTGCAGCACGGGCTCCCGGATGCGTGAATGCGGCGGGAGCAGGAGCGAGTGCAGCGCCTGGCGGACGCGGGCCAGGTCCTCCTGGAGCCTTTCCTGGATCCTGGCGGCGCCCTCGCCCGGGGCGGGCGAATTCCGGGGATCCGGTGAATGCGCAATCGAATGCGCGATGCGCGACGTCGTCGCCGTCATTGTCGAGATTCCTTCCCCCGTGGCCCCGTCAGGGCCGAGAAACAGGCTAGGAGAGCAGCCCGAGCCAGACCAGTGTGACGGCAGGGGGAATTCGGAAGGGAATGGGGAACCGTGGAATCCGGTCCGCCCGGGCGCCCGGCGGCGCGTCGGGCGGACCGGGCACGCCTGGGACTATCACTCTCCGTTCTTACTACCGGCGGGTTATTCGTGACGCAGGTCACAGATCCACTCGGGCCCCTCGCACCCCGGTCTGCTCACGATGCGGGACGGCCGCCCTCGCCGACCCCCCGGGGGCGCGCTCCGCCCGGTTTACACTTTTCATGGAGAGTGTTAACTTTGTAGCCATGCCGAAGGTCTCCTCCTCCCAGCTCGTCCTCGACGCCGCCTACCGCTGCTTCTGCCGCGCCGGGTACCGCCGGACCAGCGTGTCCGACATCGTCGAGGAGTCGCAGCTGTCGCGCCCCACGGTCTACAAGTACGCGGGGAGCAAGGAGGAGGCGCTCGTCAAGATCGTCCGCACCGGCCTGGAGCAGGCCGCCGAGGCCGCCCGAGCGGCGGAGGCGGCCGCCCCGACGCCCGAGGAGAAGGTCCTCGCGGTGCTCACGGTGAAGCTGGACGTCGCCGTCCGGCTCTGGCAGGACAGCCCCGCCCACGCCCAGGAGCTGCTGACGGTCTCCACCGCGCAGGCCCCCGAACTGGTCGACGCCTACATGAACGTCCTGGCCGGGCTCCTGACCTCCGCCCTCTCCGGGGACGCCCCGGACGCGGCGCGGCAGGCCGCCGCCGTCCTGCTCACCTTCACCCGGGGGCTGGAGGACGACCTGCGCGACCCCGACGCCGTCCGCCGCGAACTGCGCGCCGGCGTACGGATGATCACCCTCGGGGCACTCGCCCGCCCCACCTCGTCACCGGCCTGACCCCTCGCGGCGGGCCGCCGTCGAAAGGCACCACGATGAGCAGCACCACCCCCTCCGCCTACCGCGACCAGCAGGCCTGGCGCGACCTCCAGCAGCACCTCCCCGCCCGGCTGCGCCTCACCGACGAAACGGCGCCCACGGAGGAGTACTGGAACTGGCGCGGCCACCGCGTCCACCTCGACCGCTACCGCAACCCCGAGGCGAAGGCGAAGGTCGTCCTGCACCACGGCGTGGGCACCAACGGCCGCCAGATGTCCCTGATCCTCGGCGCACCGCTGGCCCGGCGCGGCTTCGAGACCGTCGCCCTGGACAACCTCGGCTACGGCCTCACCCAGGTCCGCTCCGGCTCCACGCCCTCCTACGACGACTGGGTCGACCTCGTCGTCGACTTCCTCGCGTACGAGCGCGAGCGCGACGACCGCCCGATCGTCCTGTACGGGCTGAGCGCGGGCGGCATGGTCACGTACCACGCCGCCGCGAAGGCCCCGCGCGGCACGCTCGCCGGGATCGTCGGCATGACCTTCCTCGACCAGCGCGACCAGCGCGTCCGCGACGAGACCGCCCACGACAAGCTGACCTCCCGCGCGGGCATCCCGTTCTTCCACCAGCTGGCCAGGACCCCGGCCGCGCGCCTGAAGTACCCGATGACCCTGGCCTCCAAGATGTCGGCGCTCGCCAACGACCCCGCCGCCCTCAAGAGCATGCTGCGCGACCGCACCTCCGCCGGGAACTGGGTCAGCGTCCGCTTCCTCGACCGCTACGCGACGTACGCCCCCGCCGTCGAACCCGAGGACTTCGACGCCTGCCCCGTCCTGCTCACCCAGCCCGCCGAGGACCGCTGGACGCCGCTGCACCTGAGCACGCCCTTCCTCTCCCGCATCACCAAGGTCCCCGTCGACACCGTCCTCCTCGACAACGCCGGCCACTACCCCCTCGAAGAGCCGGGCCTGGCCCAGATGGAGGACACCATCGCGGCCTTCGTCACCGAGCACGCCTCGGTGTAGCTCCCGGATCGGCCAACTCCCGGATATCTGCCGAACGGTGGATGGCAGCCGGGCGCGGATCGGCGAACCTTTCAAGCGTTCCCAGTCCCAGCGTCCCGGAGGAACCGGTGGCAACGCGCCTGAAATCCGCACCGCCCGCCCTGCTCGCCCTCGTCGTCGCCGCGCTCGTGCCGCTCACCGGCTGCGCCGACGCCGGGGACGCCAAGCCCGAGGAGAAGAGCTTCGCGTTCAGCGGCAAGACTCTGGACGTCAAGGCCCACGGCAACCGGACCGACCTCGTCCCGGCCGACCGCGAGGACGTCAAGGTCACCCGGTGGTTCAAGACGGGCGACCTGAAGGTGGGCGACATCAGAAAGGTCTGGGAGCTGGACAACGGGACGCTCGAACTCCGGGCGGGGTGCAGCGGATTGGCCGACTGCGACGCCAGGTTCCGGGTGGAGGTCCCGCGCGGCGTCACCGTGACGCGTGACGGCAGGCCGACGGACCTGAGGGGCTGAGGCGGACCGTGCTCTCACTGACCGACATCACCAAGGTGTACAAGGGCGGCAAGCGTGCCGTCGACAACCTGACGATGCATCTGAACCCGGGCCTGCTGGGCCTGCTGGGGCCCAACGGCGCCGGCAAGTCCTCGCTGATGCGGATCGTGTCCACCGTCACCAGGCCCACCAGCGGCCAGGTCCGCTACCAGGGCGCCGACGTGGTCGCCGACCCGGACCGTCTGCGCCGCGAACTCGGCTACCTGCCACAGGACTTCGGGGTCTACCCGAACCTGACCTCGCGGGAGTTCCTGTCCTACCTGGCGGCCGCCAAGGGCCTGTCCGCGCGCTCCGCCAAGGCCCGGATCGACGAGCTGATCCAGCTGGTCAACCTGACCGAGGCCGTCAAGCGCCCGCTCGGCACGTACTCCGGCGGCATGCTCCGCCGGATCGGCATCGCCCAGGCCCTGCTGGCCGATCCCCGGGTGATCGTGGTCGACGAGCCGACGGCCGGTCTGGACCCGGAGGAGCGGGTGCGCTTCCGCAACCTGCTCAGCGACCTCGCGGCCGACCGGATCGTGATGCTCTCCACCCACATCGTCTCCGACGTCGAGTCGGTCGCCTCCGACATCGCCGTCGTCGCCCAGGGCCGGCTGCTGCGCCGCGGATCCCCCGAGGAACTGCTCCGCGAGATCGACGGGCAGGTCTGGGAGGCCGTGATCGCCGCCGGGGACGTCCAGGCCGTCCAGGACGTCCAGTCCCGGTTCACGGTCAGCCGCACGGTGCGGACGGCGAACGGCGTACGGCTGCGGCTGCTCGCCCCCGCCCCGCCGACCCGGGACGCCGTCCCCGTCCGGCCCGACCTGGAGGACGCCTACCTGGGCATCATCCGCTCCGCCGGGCGCACGCCCGCCCCGCAGCGGGCGGTGGGCCGGTGACGGCGCGCACGCTCGCCGGCCTCGCGGTCGGCGACTTCCGCGACCGGGTGCGCCGACCGGCGTACGCGGTGACCCTGCTGGGCGCGATCGGGCTCGGCTACCTGGCCGTCCCGAAGGCGGAGAGCACCTGGGTGATCATGGACGTGGCCGGCCACCGGGGCGTCTACAACAGCGCCTACGTCGGCGTCGCCACCGCCCTGGCCGGGGCGCTCTGGCTCACCTTCGGCGGCTTCTACGTGGTCCGCAGCGGCATCGGGCGGGACACGACCACCAGGGTCGGCCAGATCCTCGCCGCCACCCCGCTGCGCACCTCCGGCTACCTGGCCGCCAAGTTCCTGAGCAACCTGCTGGTGCTCGCCTCGATGCTCGGCGTGCTGGCCGTCACCGCGCTGCTGATGCAGCTGGCCCGCGGCGAGGACCGCTCGATCGACCCGCTCGCCCTGCTCCAACCGTTCGTCCTGCTCGCGCTGCCGCTGATGGCGCTGACCGCCGCGGCCGCGATCCTCTTCGAGACGGTGCCGCTGCTGCGGGCCGGCTTCGGGAACGTGGTCTGGTTCGTCCTGGCCATGGTGGTCTCGATCGGCGGCCAGTCGGCCTCCGCACCCTTCGGCGGCCTCGGCGTGCACCGGATCACGCAGTCGATGAGCACCGCGCTGGGCGAGCAGCACCTGCGCACCGCGGAGGACGGGTTCAGCCTCGGCCTGACCAAGGTCGGCAAGCCGCTGGACACCTTCCCCTGGAACGGCTTCTCCCCGTCCGGCGGGTTCGTGCTCGCCCGGGTGGCGCTGGTCCTGCTGGCCCTCGCGGTGGCGCTCCTGCCCGCACTCTGGTTCGGCCGCTTCGACCCGGCCCGTGCGCCCGGCCCGCTGCTCCCGGCCACGGCGGAGTCGCCGACGGACGCGCCCGCGCCCGGCTCGACCTGGTCCACCGCCCCGGGCGCGCTGCCACGCACCGAGCCGGCCCGGGCCGGGGCCTTCGGCCGGCTGCTGGCCGGCGAGGTCCGCATCCTGCTGCAGGGGACCCCGCCCTGGTGGTGGGCGGGGGCCGGGGCGCTCACCGTCGCCGGTCTCTCCCTGCCGATCGGCACGGTGACCGGCGGGGTGCTGCCCGGCGTCTGGCTCTGGCCCGTGCTGATCTGGTCGCGGCTGGGCAGCCAGCAGGTCGAGAACGGCCTGGAGGTGCTGCTCGGCGCCTACCCGACGGCCCGGCGCAGGCTGCTGGCCGAGTGGGCGTCCGGGCTGGTGCTCACCGCGGTGACGGGCCTCGCCCCGCTGCTGCGGATGCTGGTGGCCGGTGACGGCGCCGGGGCGGCCTGCTGGTTCGGGGGTGTGCTGTTCATCCCCTCGCTGGCCATGGCGCTGGGCGTGGTCACCCGTACCCACCGGGTCTTCCAGGTGGTCTACCTGCCGCTCTGGTACCTCCTCGCCAACAACGTGGCGGCGCTGGACTTCATGGGCGCCGTCCGGCCGAACGGCGTACCGGCCGGCCCCGGCCCGCTGCTCGTCGGGGCGCTGTCCGCGGCGATGCTCGCGGTGGTGTTCCTGGTGGGTTCGGCCCGGCGCAACGTCAAGGGCTGACCGGCGGGGAGGCGGGGGTCGCGGGGGCGGCCGATACTGGGCAGGGACCCCGGGAGGAACTGTGGACCGCTCGTTCGACTCCCCCGACTTCGACTCCCCCGACTTCGGCTCCCCCGACGCACCGGGGGTGACCGGGACCGTCCTCGCCGGGTTCGACGGGTCGCCGGAGAGTGTGGCCGCCAGTGAGTGGGCCGCGCGGGAGGCGCGGCTGCGGGGGCTGCCGTTGGAGCTGCTGCTCGCGTGGCCGTGGCCGAAGCGGGAGGAGCGGCGGCAGGAGGTGGAGCAACTGGCCGTCCGGGAGGCGGAGTTGCGGGCCTCGCACCCGGAGGTGGCGATCAACTCCGCGCACGTGCCCACCGCTCCGCCCGAGGCGCTGGAGGAGGCCGGGCGGCGGGCCGGGATGCTCGTGCTCGGCTCGCGGGGGCTCGGGACCGTCCGCGGGTTCCTGGTCGGGTCGGTGAGCCAGGAGGTGCTGCGGCGGGCCGTGTGCCCGGTGGTGCTCGTCCGGGGCGGGGGCGCCGCGCCGGGCGCCGTACTCGTGGGCGTGGACCTCGACCGCCCGGCCGACGACCTGCTGGCCTTCGCCTTCGAGGAGGCGGCCCTGCGCTCGGCGCCGCTGCGCGTCCTGCACGTGTGGGCGCCGCCGCCGGGCACGGAGTACATGCACTTCGACGCGATCGGCGGGCTGGAGGGCGAGGTGTCCGAGGCCGAGCGGCAGCGCTTCACCGAGGCCCTCGCCCCCTGGCGCGCCCGCCACCCCGAGGTGGAGGTGAGCACGGAGCTCACCCGGGGCAAGGCCGGGATCGTCCTCGTGGAGGCCGCCGGGACGGGAACCGACGTCGGCCTCCTCGTCCTCGGCCGCCACACCCGCCGCGGGCCGCTGCGCCACCACCTCGGCTCGGTCGCCCACGCGGCGATCCACCACGTCCACTGCCCGATCGCCTTCGTCCCGCTGCCCTGAGCGGGCTCAGCGGCCTCAGCGGCCGACGGTGCTCCAGTCGGCCGGCGCGGGGGCCACGCGCCGACCCGCGGCGTGCTCGTGGAGGCGGCGGGTCAGCTCCGGCAGGTCGTGGCCGGGAAGGAGCACCTGGAGGTGCCGCAGGCGGAACTCCGACGGCTGCTCCGCGCGGAACACCGCAGGGTCCATCGGCCTGATGCTGACGTCCCACGCCTGCGGGGCGGCCCAGTGGGTCATCCGCACGTAGAAGGCGTCGCGCGGGCCCGCGTTCGCGACGGCCGTGAGGAAGGCGAGGCCGCTGTCGATCGGGAAGTCGATGAAGCTCCAGCCGCGCCGGGCCTCCGCGTACGCGGCCATGTGCGGCAGCTTCTTCGCCCAGCTCGTGTTGCTCTCGCCCGCGTCCTGGCAGCAGATGAGGGTCTCGAACCCGCCGCGCCAGCAGGCCTCGATCACGGGCGCGAGCAGTTCGTCGATCTCGGCCTCTCGGTGGCCCACCCGCACGAGGACGGTGGGATGTGTTCCTTCTCCCGTTGTCATCGCGCGAGCATACGCAGGGCCGGGGGACACTGGTCGAGGGGTTTTCGGACGGAGGGGTTGTCGGACGGGAGCGCGAGATGGCCGAGGGCGCAGAAGCGGAGTACCGGGCCCTGGTGGGCGATCTGGCCGGGCTCGTACGGCTGGCGCACGCGGCGCTGCGCGGGGTGACGGCCGTCCTGGCCGGGCCGGAGGCGGGGCACGAGGGGATCGCGGCGGCTGAGAAGGCGCTCGCGGAGCTGCGCGAGCGGATCGAGGAGGATGCCGCCCGCGCCCCCGGCGGGCAGACCGGGCTGGTACTCGCCGTGCACGTCGGCTGCCAGGTGGAGGCCCTCGGGCAGATCGCGCAGCGCCTGCTGGAGGCCGCCTGGGCGCGGCAGGAGCGCGAGCCGTTCGACCGGCGCCTGCGCACCCCGCTCAACGGGCTCGCCCACACCGCCCTGGCCCTGGTCGGGCAGGCCGCCGACGCCTTGGAGACCCCCGCCCCCGAGGACGAGGCGGACGCCCGCGCCCTGCTGGCCGAGGTCGAACGGCGCCAGCACCAGCTGTACGCGCTGCTGCGGGGCCCGGACGGGACGGCGGACGCGGTCGACGTCGCCGACCTCGTCCTGCTGTCCTGCTGCTACCGGCAGTGCGCCGGCCTCGCCGTGGCGATCACCGGCGGGTAGGTGCCGATCGTGGCGGCCGCCGGCGGCTGGCAGTTCTGGGTGGACCGGGGCGGGACGTTCACGGACGTGGTGGCGCTGGCCCCGGACGGGCGGCTGCTGACCCACAAGTTGCTGTCGCACGACCCCGGCCGCGACCGGGACCCCGCCGTCGCCGGGATCAGGGCACTGCTGCCGCCGGGCGGGCGGATCGAGTCGGTGCGGATGGGGACGACGGTGGCCACCAACGCCCTGCTGGAGCGCCGGGGCGAGCCGACCGCGCTGGTGATCACCCGGGGCTTCGCGGACGCGCTGCGGATCGGCTACCAGGACCGGCCGGAGATCTTCGCCCGCGCGATCGTGCTGCCGCCGCCGCTGTACGAGCGGGTGGTGGAGGTGGACGAGCGGGTCACCGCCGAGGGCGAGGTGCTGCGAGCGCCCGATCTCGACGCCCTGGCACGGGAGTTGCGCGGCTGCCTGCGTGACGGCCTCCGCTCCCTCGCCGTGGTCTGCCTGCACAGCTACCTGTACCCGGCGCACGAGCGGGCGATCGGCGCGCTGGCGGAGGAACTGGGCTTCGTCCAGGTCTCGTTGTCGAGCGAGGTCAGCGCGCTGATGAGGCTGGTGCCGCGCGGTGACACCGCCGTGGTGGACGCCTACCTCTCCCCCGGGCTGCGCCGCTACGTGCAGCAGGTGGCAGGCCAACTCGCGGGCGTGCGACTGATGTTCATGCAATCCAACGGCGGCCTCGCCGAGGCCGGGCACTTCCGGGGCAAGGACGCGGTGCTGTCCGGCCCGGCGGGCGGCATCGTCGGGATGGTGCGGATGTCCCGACTCGCGGGGTACGAGCGGGTGATCGGCTTCGACATGGGCGGCACCTCCACGGACGTGTCGCACTTCGCGGGCGCGTACGAGCGGGTGGTGACCACCCGGGTCGCCGGGGTGCGGCTGCGGGCACCGATGCTGGCCATCCACACCGTCGCGGCGGGCGGCGGCTCGGTGCTGCGCTACGACGGCGGGCGGCTGCGGGTCGGCCCGGACTCCGCCGGGGCCGACCCCGGGCCCGCCTGCTACCGGCGCGGCGGGCCGCTGACCGTGACGGACGCCAACCTGCTGCTCGGGCGCGTCCAGGCCGACCGCTTCCCCCGGGTGTTCGGGCCGGAGGGGGATCAGCCACTGGACATCAATCTGACGAGACATCAATTCATCGAGATGGCACGGGACATAGGGGAGAAGACGGCAGAGGAGGCCGCCGAGGGGTTTCTGAGGATCGCGGTCGGCAACATCGCCAACGCGATCAAGCGCATCTCCGTCCAGCAGGGCCACGACGTCACCCGCTACGCTCTGACCACCTTCGGCGGCGCGGGCGGCCAGCTCGCCTGCCCGGTGGCCGAGGAGTTGGGCATCCGCACGGTGCTCGTCCCGCCGATGGCCGGGGTGCTGTCCGCCCTCGGCATCGGCCTGGCCGACACCACGGTGCTGCGCGAGCACGCGGTCGAACGGCCGCCGGCACAGGGCGAGATGGAGGCCGTACGGGCCGGAGCGGAGGAGCTGGCGCGGGCCGCCACCGCCGAGCTGCGCGCCCAGGGCGTCCCGGCGGAGCGCATCCGGCTGGCCCGCCGGGCCCGGCTGCGCTACCGGGGCACGGACACCGCCATCGAAGTCCCGCTGGGCGAACCGGCCCAGATGCGGGCCGAGTTCGAGGAGCGGCACCGGGCGACCTACTCCTTCCTGATGGACCGGCCACTGGTGATCGAGTCCCTGGGCGTCGAGGGCACGGGCGTCACGGAGCAGCCGCGCCTCGACGCCCCCGCCGCTGTCGAGTCCTCCCCCGCCGCCCTCGCGCCGTTGTACACGGGCGGCGCCTGGAGCCACGTCCCGCTGCTGCAAAGGGAGTCGATGCGCCCGGGCGACACCGTCACCGGCCCCGCCGTGATCACCGAGGCCAACGCCACCACCGTCGTGGACGACGGCTGGGAGGCCGCCGTCACCGAGGCCGGCCACCTGCTGCTCGCCCGGGTGCGGGCCCGCCCTGAGGAGGCCGTCGGCACCGCCGCCGACCCCGTCCTCCTGGAGGTGTTCAACAACCTCTTCACGGCGATCGCCCAACAGATGGGCGCCCGGCTGGAGTCCACCGCCCAGTCCGTCAACATCAAGGAGCGGCTGGACTTCTCCTGCGCCCTCTTCGACCCGGACGGCAACCTCGTCGCCAACGCCCCACACATCCCCGTCCACCTCGGCTCGATGGGCACCACCGTCAAGGAGGTGATCCGGCGACGCGGCCCCGACCTGCGCCCGGGCGACGCCTACGCCGTCAACGACCCGTACCACGGCGGCACCCACCTGCCGGACGTCACCGTGGTCACCCCCGTGTTCGACCCCGACGGGCGCCGCGTCCTCTTCCACGTCGCCTCCCGGGGCCATCACGCCGAGATCGGCGGCCTCACGCCCGGCTCGATGCCCGCCGACAGCCGGGTGATCGAGGAGGAGGGCGTCCTCTTCGACGCCTGGCCGCTGGTGGTGGACGGGCGGCTGCGCGAGGAGGAGACCGTACGGCTGCTCACCCGGGCGCCGTACCCCTCCCGCGACCCGGACACCAACCTCGCGGACCTGCGCGCCCAGATCGCCGCCAACCGCAAGGGCGTGGACGAAGTCGGCGCGATGATCGGGCACTTCGGCCTCGACGTCGTCCAGGCGTACATGCGGCACGTCCAGGACAACGCCGAGGAGGCGGTGCGCCGGGCGATCGGGCGCCTCGCCGACGGCGCGTACCGCTACGAGACGGACTCGGGCGCGGTGATCGCCGTCTCGGTGCGGGTGGACCGCGAACGGCGCAGCGCCGTCGTCGACTTCACCGGCACCTCGCCGCAGCTCGACGGCAACCTCAACGCCCCATCGGCCGTCGTCACGGCCGCCGTGCTGTACGTGTTCCGCACCCTCGTCGCCGAGGACATCCCGCTCAACGACGGCTGCCTGCGCCCGCTGGAGATCGTGGTGCCGCCCGGCTCGATGCTCGCCCCCGCGTACCCCGCCGCCGTCGCGGCCGGGAACGTCGAGACCTCCCAGGCCGTGGTCGGCGCGCTGTACGCCGCGCTCGGGGTGCAGGCGGAGGGCTCGGGCACGATGAACAACCTGAGCTTCGGCAACGCCCGCCACCAGTACTACGAGACCATCGCCTCCGGCGCGGGCGCCGGGCCGGACTTCGACGGGGCCGACGCGGTGCAGACCCACATGACCAACTCCCGCCTCACCGACCCCGAGGTGCTGGAGCACCGACTGCCCGTCCTGGTCGAGGAGTTCGCCGTCCGCCCCGGCAGCGGAGGCGCCGGCCGCCACCACGGCGGGGCGGGCGTGCTGCGCCGCCTGCGCTTCCGCGAGCCCGTGACGGCCAGCCTGCTCACCGGCCACCGCCGCGTCCGCCCGTACGGCCTGGCGGGCGGCTCCCCCGGCGCGCTCGGGGGCAACCGCCTGCTGCGCGCGGACGGCACCGCCGAGGAACTGCCCGGCTGCGGCGGCGCCGAGTTGGCGGCGGGGGACGCGCTGGAGATCCGCACCCCGGGCGGGGGCGGCTACGGCTCCCCCGCCCCCGCCGCCTCCCCCGAGCACGACTGAGAGGAATCGCCATGGCCGCCGCCCCCGCACGGATCGCCTACCGCCGGATCTACGAGGAGCCGACGCCCCAGGACGGGCAGCGGGTACTCGTCGACCGCATCTGGCCGCGCGGGGTGAGCAAGGAGCACGCGCACCTGGACGAGTGGCTGCGCGAGGTCGCCCCGTCCACCGACCTGCGGCACTGGTACGGCCACGACCCGGCCCTCTTCGCCGAGTTCCGCCGCCGCTACCTGGCCGAGCTGGGCGACGCCGCCCACCACGAGGCCGCCGGCCACCTGCGCGACCTCGCGGCGCGGGGACGGCTCACGCTGCTGACGGCCACCAAGGACGTCGACCACAGCCAGGCGGCAGTGCTCGCCGACTGGCTGGCAACCGATGGGGCTAGCCGACGAGGCGGCGGCGCCAGTCCAGGGGCGTGACGGTGACGGCCCGCTCGGGGTCGCCGTCCCACTCGGTGGCGAGGCCGACGGCCTCCAGGGCGGCCACGACCTCCCGGCCGACGGCGGCGGTGGTCTCGGTGGAGCCGTCGAAGCCGCCGTACAGGAGCGTGAGGCCGCGCCCGGCCGCTGCGGAGTCCGTGCACTGGGTGTGGAAGTAGACGAAGCCCCGCTGGTCGGGCCCGCCCTCGGCGCCGATCTCGGCCTGGCCGCAGGAGCGGCAGCAGGTGAAGTTCTCGCGGGCGGTGATCCCGGCCGCGTCGAGGGCGGCGAAGGCGCGGGTGAGCCGCTCGGGGTCGGTCTCGCCCCGCCAGGCGGCCTGCTCGGCGACGCGCTCCGTCCAGAGGCGGTCGGCCAGGGCCTGGGCCTGCGCGCGGGAGACGGGGCGGCGGTCCTCGGTGACCAGGTACTCCTCGGCGAGCTCCGCCAGGTCGGCGCGCGTGGCGTAGCCACCGACGAGCGACTCCCGTACGCGCGCCTCCAGTTCGGCGCGCTCGTCGTCGCCGAGGTCGAGCGGCGGGACCTCGGGGGCGGGGCCCGTGTCCAGCGGCTCCCACGTCAGCCCGCCGCCCCATCCGGCCTCCTGGCGCGCCCAGCCCTCCAGGGCCGCGATCGCGGCCTCCGGCCCGTCCGCGAACGCCTGGAAGTGCCGGTCGGCGGCGCCGTCGCGGTGCTCCACCGTGTAGTCGCCGCCGGCCTCGTGCCAAACCTGGGCGTAGACGTCGGGCAGGTCCGGTATCCGCTGGAGCACCAGGTACCGGTCGCCCTCGGCGCCGATCCGCCGCACCAGAGCGGCCAGGTCCTCGGCGGGCACGCCGACGTGCCGCTCCCAGTTCTCGGTGTTCACCACGATCGCGAGCATGCGCAGACCCTGGCACACGCCACTGACAGCGCCGACGCCGGGGTCAGGACGAGGCGCCGTAGTGGGCCCGGAGGCGCAGCAGCCTCTCGTATTCCGAGCGCGATTCCGTGAGCACGTAGTCGTCCTCCAGGACGCCGTCCTCGTCCCAGTACTTCGACCACAGCGTGATGCCGAACTCGAACTCCCCGTCCGCCTCCGGCCGCCCGTTCAGGTGCCACTCGCGCGCCCGCCCGTGCAGCTCGCCCCGGACGAACTCCACGTCCACCATGGGCTGCCCGGACGGGTGCCACTCCTTCGTCGGCCCCCAGCGCAGGCCCTCCCGGAACGTCGACTCGGACGTGAGGACGCCGTTCCGCTCCGTGAACGCCACCCCGGTGAAGGGCGCGCCGTCCAGGTGGTGGAGGCCGTCGTCGGCGTAGACGATGCGACTCGCCGGGACGCGGTCCATGTGGTTCTCCTTGCTGTCGTTCCCGGCCGGCGCTCAACTGCGGCCGGGTGGCACCGACTTGTGATACCCGGCCCGGGTCGTATCCGCCAACTCGGAGGCCCGGGACCGGCGCGAATCCGCCGGTTCGCAGACGCCCCGTCCGGGCGGGGGGGGGACGCTCCTGGCGCGGCCTGCCCGGACGGGGGCGCGCCCTCCCGGGGCAGGTCAGCGGGTACGCCGACCTTCCGTGTACCGGTCGCGCGGCGGGCCCGCGCGGACCCGGTGCGCCGGTCGGGTGGACCGGCGCACCGGGTCCGGGTGGCGAGCGCCGGGGGAAATCCGGCCACGGGGCCCCGTCCCGCGCCAGAACGGTCGACCCCGAACCCATTGCGCCGTTCGGGTGAACGGGGTGGCGGCGAACCCCTCCCCACCGTCCGGCGCGGACGGCCCGGCGGCACCCCCGCACGACCTGCGTGCCACGCCTTTCGGCCCTCGTCGACGCCGACAGCAGATCGGAGCCGAACAGACACCGGTAGTGATGATCGCTGGTCGCGGGGATGCCAATCGTCCCCATGAATTTGCCGATGGGATATTCAGCCAAACATCCTGTATGGCCTGGCGTTCGCCCCGACGCCCGCCGCAGACTCTCCACGGGCCGCTCACAAGCGGTTCCGGCCCCCGGCCCCGGCCTCCTCCCTCTCAGGCCCCGCCCCGGCGCCCACCCACAGCTCCTCCGCCCCCACGGCACCGTCCTGCCCGTGGTGCGGCGCGCGGTCCCCCGTTGCTGCTCGACGCTGCTCGACGCCCCCCTTGGAGGATTCCATGGACATGCGTTACGAGGCGTACTCGTACGCCGATCCGCTCTTCTACGACTCCCCGGTCCGCTGGGCCACCCTGGAGGAGTTCCCCGCCGCGGGCGAGCCGGCCCCGGCCGGCTGGGTGCGCAACACCCGCGAGGTGTGGGTCGGGTACCAGCCCGTGGACGGCCACCTGCCCGAACAGGGCTGGAAGGTGCACGTCTCCGCTCGCGTCGACAACGCCCCGCGCATCCTGGACACCGTCCGGAGCTACTGCTTCGAGCACCGCATCGCCTTCAAGTTCCTGCGCAGCCCCGCCCTCGTCCAGACGCAGAACGCCAAGTACGCGCCGCGCGGCTCCAGCGGGAAGTTCATGACGCTCTACCCCGTCGGCGACCGCGAACTGGAGCGATGTCTCGACGACCTCGACACCGCGCTCGGCGGCGAACCCGGCCCGTACATCCTCAGCGACCTGCGCTGGCGCCAGGGGCCGCTGTACCTGCGGTACGGCGGGTTCGTCGAACAGTTCTGCCGCACCGAGACCGGCGAGCTCGTCCTCGCCTTCCGCGAACCCTCCGGCGCGCTGCGACCCGACGTACGCCGCGCCGTCTTCGAGGTGCCCGACTGGGCGCCGGTGCCCGCCGTCCTCACCGAGGCCCTGGCCGCCGCCGCGCAGAGCAGCATGAGCGAGTTCCCCTACACGGTCGAGCGGGCCCTGCACTTCTCCAACGGCGGTGGCGTCTACCTCGGCCGCTCCGCCGGCGGCGGCCCCCAGGTGGTGCTCAAGGAGGCCCGCCCGTACGCCGGGCTGGACCAGCGCGCCGAGGACGCCGTCCAGCGGCTGGGCCGCGAGTACGAGATCCTGCGACGGCTGAGCGGCGTGGCCGCCGTGCCGAAGGCCCTCGACCACCTCACCGCGTGGGAACACCACTTCCTCGTCCAGGAGTTCGTGGAGGGCGAGCCGCTGCACCGCTGGTTCGGGCTCAACTACCCGCTGGTGCACCCGCAGGTCGACGAGGCCGCCGTCGCCGACTACCGCGAGAAGGCGCTGCGCATCCTCGACGGCGTCACCGAGGGCCTGCGGCAGATCCACGGGCGCGGCATCGTGTTCGGCGACCTCCACCCGCGCAACCTGATCGTCCGCCCGGACGGCACCGTCGCCTTCATCGACTTCGAACTCGCCTCCCCCGTCGACGAGTTCCGCCGCCCGGCCCTCGGCGCCGCGGGCTTCGCCGCCCCCGCCGGACTCACCGGCTTCGAGGTCGACGAGCACGCGCTGGCCGCCCTGCGCCTGTGGCTCTTCCTGCCGCTCATGCCCCTGACCGTCCTCAGCCCCGGCAAGGCCGACGCGCTCGTCCGCGCCGCCCGCGAACGCTTCGCCCTGCCCCCGGCCCTGCTGCCCGACCCTCCGGCCCAGGCCGCCCCGGCCACCACCGAGGAGTCGGACCGCGCCTACCGGCAGCTGCTGAGCGGCGATCCGGAGAACTGGCCCCGGCTTCGGGCGGAGCTCACCGCCGCCATCACGGCCAGCGCCACCCCCGAGCGCACCGACCGGCTCTTCCCCGGCGACCCCGGCCAGTTCACCCACGACGGCCTCGGCCTCTCCTACGGCGCGGCCGGCGTCCTCTGGGCCCTGCACACCACCGGCGCCGACGTCCGCCCCGAGCACGTCGACTGGCTGCTCGCCGCCGTCGAGCGCGAACCCTGCCGGCCCGGCCTCTTCCTCGGCGCGCACGGCGTCGCGTACGTCCTCGACCGGCTCGGGCGGCGCGAGGAGGCCCTCGGCCTGCTGGAACGCCTCGGCAAGGACGACCTCGACGGCCTCGGCCCCGACCTCGCCGGCGGGCTGGCCGGCGTCGGCCTCACCCTGCACCACTTCGCCCGGGCCACCGGCGAACGCGCCCTGTACGACGCGGCCGTGGACGCCGCCGAGCGCGCCGTCACCCGGCTGCGCCTCGACCGGCCCGACGGCGCCGCGCCGCAGCCCGGGGCCCGCGTGGGCCTGATGCACGGGCCCACCGGCACCGCCCTGCTGCTGCTCCGCCTCCACGAGGACTCCGGCGACGGCGCCCTCCTCGACCTCGCCCGGCAGGCCCTCGAACGCGACCTGGCGCGCTGCGTCCTGGCCGAGGACGGCACGCTGCAGGTCGACGACGGGGCCCGTGTCCTGCCGTACCTGGAGACCGGGAGCGCCGGCATCGCCGCCGTCCTGGACGCCTACCTGCACCGCCGCCCCAACGCCGAACTGGCGGAGCGGCTGGAGCGGATCCTCGGCGCGGCCGAGCCCGAGTTCATCGTCCAGTCCGGCCTGTTCAACGGGCGCGCCGGCCTGATCGCCCTGCTGCGGCAGGCGCAGACCGCCAGCCCCGGGAGCGGTTCCGGCGGCGGGACGGCCCACGGGGAGCTGATCCGGCGCCACATCCGCCGGCTCGCCTGGCACGCCGTCCCTTACCAGGGCCACCCCGCCTTCCCCGGGGAGCAGTTGCTCCGGCTCTCGATGGACCTGGCCACCGGCACCGCCGGCGTGCTGTCCACGCTCGGGGCGGTGTTCGCGGACACGCCCGCGATGCCGTTCTGGCCCACCCCCGGCGGTCCCGGCCCCAACGCCTGACCGCCCCCCGCGGCGACCTCCGCCGCCCACGAGTTCCGGCGTCCGCCGGGAACACCGCACCATCCACCGTAGGGAGTTCACCATGTCCATCCTCAGCCTGCAGGCCCTGGAGACCGTCGAGGAGACCATCGAGTTCCGCTCGGTCCTCAGCTCGCTGAGCGCCGTCAACTGCACCAACAGCACGGTCAGCACCCTGCTCTGCCTCTGACCCGCCGCTGACCGCGGGCCCTCCCCGCGGTCGGATGCCCCGCGCGCGCCGACCTTCCTCACCGGGCCGGCCCGTGCGAGGCACGGCGGGCACCGGGCCCCGGTCCCGCGACCGGGGCCCTTCTCCGTTCCGCGTCCGTTCCGAGGCGTTCGCATGCACCAGGGAGGCCCCCCATGTCGACAACTCGTCAGCGCCCCGAGCCCCCTGGAGGGCTGCAGCGGGTGCTCGGCCTCGGCCGCCGCTGGTCGGCGGTCCTGACCCTCGCCGTCGCGGCCTCGACGTGCGCGACCCTGGCCCTCCCCGCCGTCCTCGCCCACGCCGCCGACGCCGTCCTGACCGGCGCGGGCACCGGGGCCGTCCTGCCACCGGCGGCGACCCTCGCCCTGCTGGCCGGCTCCGAGGCCCTCGGCCAGTACGCCGGCCCCCGGCTCTCCGCCGAGGTCACCGCCCTGCTGCGCGCGGGCGCCGTACGCCGGGCGCTGGCCGGCAGCCCGCTCGGGGCGCACCGGCCGCCGGTGGGCGACGTCGCGGCGCGGCTGACCGCGAGCGCGCCGCAGGCCGCCCTGGCCGCGCCCGCCGTGATCTACTCCGTCACCCAACTCGCCATGGCAGCCGTGGCGTTGACGGCCCTCGCGCTGCTCGCCCCGGTCGCCGCGCTCGCCTTCCTGGGCACCGCACCGCTCGGGTACGCGGTCGTCCGCCGCCAGCTGCGCCGTACGGCCGCCCTCGGCGAGGGCTACCAGGAGGCGCAGGCCGACCTCGCGACGCGGCTGCTCGACGCCGTCTCCGGCAGCCGGAGCATCGCGGCCGCCGGGGCGGTGGACCGCGAGATCGCCCGGGTACTGCGGCCGGTGCCCCGACTCTCGCGCCACGGACGGGAGTTGTGGGACAGCCAGCGCCGGATCGCCTGGTGCTCCGCCCTGCTCGCGCCGGTGACGCAGCTCGCCGTGCTGGCCGCCGCCGGGGCGGCTGTGGCGGCGGGCGCGCTCTCCGTCGGCGGGCTGCTCGCGGCGCTCGGGTACACGGCCATCGGGCTCGGCGGGTTCGGCGCAGCGCAGAGCCTGCTCGACGTGTCCCGCGCCCGGGCCGGGGCGCAGCGGCTCGGAGACCTGCTGGACGCGCCGCTCCCGCAGGCCGGTGCCCGGACGCTGCCTCCGGGGGGTGGTGCGCTGGAGCTGCGAGGGGTGTCCGCTCGGGGGATCAACCGGGTCGACCTCCGTGTCCCGGGCGGGAGTTGGGTCGCCGTGGTCGGCGCCGACGACGCCGCGACCTCGGCGCTCGCCGCCGTCGCCGCCGGGCTCCTGGACCCGTACGAGGGCGTGGTGCTGCTCGACGGCGTCCCGCTCGGCGAGCTCCGTCCGGACGCACTGCGCGGGGCCGTGGCCTGCGCCTTCGCCGACCCCTGCCTCCCGGGGCGCACCGTCGAGGAGGCCATCGGCCTCGGGGCGGAGACCGACGGCGGGCGGGTCCGGCGGGCGGCGCGGGCGGCGGGCGCCGACGCGTTCGTCCGGCGGCTCCCGGAGGGGTACGGCACCCTGCTGGCCGAGGCGCCGTTCTCCGGCGGGGAGCGCCAACGACTGGGCATCGCCAGGGCGTTGGCGCGGGACAGCCGGGTGCTGGTGCTGGACGACGCGACCTCCTCCCTGGACGCGGCCACCGAGGCCGGGGTGCTGCACGCCCTGCGGGAGCAGGACGGGCGGCGCACCCGGGTGACGGTCACCCGACGGGCGGCCGTGGCCGCGCACGCCGACCTGGTGGCCTGGCTCGACGGCGGGCGCATCCGCGCGCTGGGCACGCACGAGGAGCTGGCCGCAGAGTCCGGCTACCGGGCCGTCTTCGGCTCCGGGACGGGGGAGGACGCGTGACCCGGCCCGGCACTCCGGGCCGCGCGGCCCTGCGCCTCCTGCGCTCCACCCTCCGCCTCAACCGCCCGGCCGTGCTGCGGCTGCTCGCCTGGTCCCTGCTCTCCGCCGCGCCCGCGCTCCTCGCGGGCAAGGCCCTGGCCATGGCCGTCGACCACGGCTTCCTCGCCCACCAGCCCCGCACGGCCGCCGCCTGGCTCGCCCTGTTCGCCGCCGTCTCCGCCGCCGGCGCCTGGGCGTCCCGCCAGACGTACCCGTGGCTGGCCGAGGTCGTCGAGCCGATGCGTGACCGGCTGCTGGGCGAGGTCGTGTCCGGAGTCCTCCACCGCGCCGTCGCCTCCCACGGACGGCCCGACGGCTCGGCCGCCGTCGCCGTCGCCCGGCTGACCCGCCAGGTCGAGGCCGTTCGCGACACCGTCGCCGGGCAACTGCTCGTCGTCTCCCACTTCGCCCTGACCGCCCTCGCCGTCGTCCTCGGCAGCGCCGCCCTCGCCCCGGCCGCCGCCGCGCTGATCGCGGGCCCGCTGCTCCTCTCCCTCGCCGCCTTCGCCGCCCTCGCCCCCGCCACGGCGCGGCGCCAGCAGGAGGCCTTCGCCGCCGAGGAGGCCCTCGCCCGCACCTGCGCCGACACCCTCCAGTCCCTGCGCGACCTCGTCGCCTGCGGTGCCCTGGACGCGGCCGAGCAGGAGATCCAGGACACCGTGGCCGCGAACGCCGCCGCGGGCCGCGCGCTCGCCCGGCTCGCCGCCGGGCGGCGCCTGATCGTCTCCCTGGGCGCGCACCTGCCGCTGCTTCTGGTCGTCCTGGCCGCGCCCGCCCTCGTCCGGCACGGGCTGACGGCGGGCGCGGTCATCGGCGTCCTGGCCTACCTCACCGGCACGCTGGAGCCCGCGCTGCGCCTGCTCGTCCAGGGCGCGGGCGCCTCCTGGCTGCGGCTGGCGGTCGCCGCCGAACGCCTCGCCTCCGCCGCCCCGCCGGCTCCTCGGGCCACCCTCGCGGCCGTTCCCGCTCCCGTTCCCGTCCTCTCGGGCGGCTCCTTCGAACTCTCCGGCGTCAGCTTCGCGTACGGCGCCAACGCCGACCCCGTCCTCGACGGCTTCGACCTCGCGGTGCCCGACGGCGAACACCTGGCAGTCGTCGGCCCCTCGGGCATCGGCAAGTCGACCCTCGCCGACATCGTCGCGGGCGTCGTCGCCCCGGACGAGGGCAAGGTGCTGAGCGACGCGGCGAGGGTTCTGCTCCCGCAGGACCCGTACGTCTTCACCGGCACCGTCGCCGAGAACCTGCGCTGGCTCGCCCCGGACGCCCCCGACACGGCCGTCGTCGCCGCAGCGGAGGCCGTCGGTGCCCTCCCCCTCCTCGAACGCCTCGGCGGCCTGGCCGCGCCCCTCACCCCCGCCGCCCTCTCCCTGGGCGAACGCCAACTGATCGCCCTCGCCCGCACCCACCTCACCGACGCCCGCCTCGTCATCCTCGACGAGGCCACCCGCCACCTCGACGCCGCCACCGAACTCCGCGTCGAACACGCCTTCCGCACCCGCCCCGGCACCCTCGTCACCATCACGCACCGCCCCGGCCCCGCCCACCGCGCCGACCGGGTCCTGCTCCTCGACGGTACGGAGCCCCAACTCGGCACGCACGAAAGCCTGCTGGCCACCTCCCCGGCCTACCGCCGCCTCACCGGCGCGCCGGACCACCACCGCACCGAACACTGATCAGCACCCACCCCGGCGGCAGGTGGCCTGGATCGACGACCGGATTCGCGCATGCCTGATTCCCGACAGTCGCTGTCAGCGCCCGCTCGCACCTCGACCCACCACGTTGTAGATCAGCGCACCGCATGCCTTGGGCGCCCGGCCCGTGAAGGTGAGAATGTAGGAGGAAGACCTGTTGGCCGTGAACTTCAGCGTCAGCTCAGGCGAGATCTGCACGAAGTCGGCACCGTCCGGCTCGTAGTGGTGGGACGCGAGAACGCGGTTGTCGGCGGCATCCCGAACGTCCGCGCCGTAGGCCTGGTTGGTCTCCCCGGGGCAGGTTGGATCGGTGTTCCTGCTGTGCATCCAGGTGATCTCGACGTTCGCGTCCACCGGCACCTCGAACGCCTGCTCAAGGCCGGCCCCGCCGATGTCGACCGCCTGATGGCTGGTCTGGGTGTAACCAGGGCTGTACACCACCACCAGCTTGCCGGCCTTGACCTCCCACGCCCCCATGAGATCAGTGTCGGGACCTCCGATCGCCAGGTAGCCGTTGGCCGTCGCTTGCGGTTTGCGGAACGTGCCGTCCTTGATGAAGTTCGGGATCGGAGCGGACGACGACCCGGATGTCCCGTACGGCGGGGCAGGCGCGGTTTGCTTCCTCATGCTGCTCTCCTTCGATACGGCAAGAACCCCCACCCGCACCGCCCGTGGGGGCCCCTCGCGTGGGCAGGATGTGGCTCCGCCTTCAGAGCCCGACGTGGACCGAGGCCTCGGCCTGAGCCTCCTTGAAGTACTCATTGCCTTCGAAGTGGGCGATGTAGCCGCTCACGGCTCCGATGACCATTCCCTGAACGTCGGCCAGCATCGCGCCGACCGGGTACCGGGCATATCCCTCGGGGTCGGTGTCGACCGTGCCGTAGACCGTACGGTCGCCCTTCAGCAGGAACTCGATCGAGGCGTCCTTGATGGGGCGACCGTCCGTCGTGGTCAGTCGAGCTTCGATCACCGTTTCGCCCTTGCCCTGGATCAGGCTGCCCCGGACCGTGTGCGCCGAGAGGCGAACCGACTGTCGGGCCTGCCCCACGCCGGGCGGCAGCTTGGTGTCCTGGCCCTGACTGGGATTGATGATGGGGGACATGGCGTAACTCCCTGTATCCATAGGCTGATTAACAGGAGATGTCCTACATCCACGATGGCACGCACCATTCTGGTTCGCATCCGCACCGAAATGGCTTGGACACCCTCCGCAACCAGCGCAGCAGCCCTCGCCCGAGAAGTCGGCGGGTCCGACTTCCCGCGTACGCCACGGCCGCCCGGTGGGTCGATCCGGGCGGCTCGGGCAGGGTGTTGCGTCAGGCCGTCGGGCCACGATCCCGGGCAGTGGCCTCGTCCGGGCGGTGGGGCATCCGCAGGACGCCCGTACCGCGCTCTCCGACGAGCGGTTCGCCGCCCAGATCGACGGGGCCGGCAGCCCGGCCGCCGCCGCGTCGAGTGTCGTCGTCTCCACCGAGTACATGGATGGCAACTTCGGCGGCGCCAGCCTGTCCATCACCGCCGAAGCCCCGTGCAGCCCCGGCAAGGGCTACAACCTCCAGGTGCTGACCGGGGCCTGGAACGACTCGATCAGCTCCTACCGCACGTTCAACAACTGCCAGGAGCGCCACTGGGAGCACGCCTACCTCAGCGGAGCGAACACCGGCTGGCAGATCGGCGACCAGGACTGGATCGGCGACGCCATGAACGACAAGGCCAGCTCCATCGACTACAGCTACGCCACCTCCCCCACCACCGTGCAGCTGCTCAAGGACTGCGGCTCCAACACCGACAGCTGCACGTTCACGCCCAACGGCAGCGCCACCACCACCTACTCGGGCAACCACGAGGTCGCCCGGGGCTTCAACTGCTCGTCCGTGCCGCAGCTCAAGAAGATGACCTGGACCGACCAGAAGGGCGGGGAGAACTCCGTCTCGGCCGAGATCAGCGTCACCGCCGGCTTCGACTTCCTGACGAAGTTCGAGGTGGGCTTCAAGCTGGCGTACGGCCACAAGTGGACGTGGAACGACTCGTTCGCCGACGAGACCGACCTGACGGTGCCCGCCGGCGAGGTCGGCTGGGTCAGCCGCTCCACCAAGCTGCAGAGCGCCAGCGGCACCTACGAGCTGCACTACAAGTCGCCGCACTGGGGCCACTACGTCTGGTACGTCAAGAACTTCGCCGGTACCGCGCCCGTCCCGCAGGACACGGGCGTGATCACCTGGGGCTCCCGCAAGATGACCCCGGCCGAGAAGGCCGACCGCTGCAAGGGCGGCAAGAACACGCTCGTCGTGACGGGCCCCGAGACCGTCACGGACGCCGTCACCGACACCGCCGTGGCACCCACCGCCTCCGCCCCGCGCGTCGCCAGCGGCCGCTGACCCCGGCCCACCCAACGGCCCCGGCGGTGCGGACTCCGCCACCCGCACCGCCGGGGCGCCTCAGCCTCTGAGCAGGACGAGCGTCTCCTCGACCAGTGCCCGCGCTCGGGCCACCGTCGCCGTCAGCTGCTCAGCGGTCCCGCCCTGCGACCCGAGCAGGCCGCGCACGCGCGGGCCGAAGTCGCCCGGCAGCCCCGGCAGCCTCTCGGCGACCTCCAGCGCGCCCTTCTCGTTGAGGCACCAGCGCCGGTCCCAGGCGAACAGGGCCTGTACGAGGACGCCGACCGCTCGGGACAGGCAGAGCGAGACGTACAGGGAGTCCGCCCGCGCCGCACCCTTCGTCGCGGCACCGACCAGGAACTCCGCCTCCCACGCTCCCGCCATCAGCTGCTCCCGCAGCGGCTCCGGATACACCTCGGTCTGCCGGCGAAGGCTCGTCAACTCCCGGGTGGGGTCGGCCAGTACCTGCCCGTACGCCACCTCGCCCGCGTAGCAGGGCGACCAGAATCCGAGCGGATGCCCCGCCTGCACACCCACCTCGTACCGGCCCTCGCGGCAGTCCGCCCAGACTTGTTCGACCCGGTCCAGGTCCCGCAGGATCCAGTCCACCGCGATGCCGTCGACCCGCAGCCACGCACCGCCGTTCACCCACGGCCCCCAGCCGCCCGGTCCGGCCACCTCCACCTCCGGGCCGGCCAGGGCGCGCAACGCGGCGAGATCGAGGCCGCCCCGGTAGTAGACGCCGAGGTCCCAGTCGGATTCCGGCCGGTGCTCTCCTCGCGCCCGGCTGCCCCCGAGCAGTACCCCGATCACGCCCGGCACCTTCACCAGGTGTTCGGCCATGTCTTCGATGATCTGCCGCATGGGGGGATTCTGGCAGGTGGTCAGCAGCTCAGGTCGCCGAGGTCGGCGAGGCCTCCGCCGCCCCGGCCACCCCGGGCGCGGCCCATCTGTGGCTGATGGACGCGCTCGCCCTCCCCCTAGTCGCGGGTGAGGCGGCAGATCAGGGCGACGAGGGCCTCCCGGTCCGCCGCCGGGTCGGTCGCGCCGCCGAGCAGCAGCCGGACCATCTGCGGGAGGGTGAACCAGCAGTTCACCAGGCCGATCAGCGCGAACATCTGCCGCCCGGGGTCGACGCCCTCGCCCAGGACTCCCGCCCGCTGCGCGGCGGCGATGGCGGCGACCTTCGCCCCGTAGTGCTCGGTGCGGTCGGCCCCGGCCGCCAACTCGTGCTCGGGGCCGCCGCGTTGCAGCCCCTCCCAGGCCAGCAGCCTGGCGAAGTGCGGGTTGGCGCGGTGGTAGTCGAAGACGCGGCCCGCGTACTCGCCGAGGTCCTGCCCGTCGTTCAGCACGAGCGGCACGGCCTCCGCGAGCTTGCCCAGTTCCGAGCTGAGCACGGCGGAGAACAGCTGCTCCTTGTTGCCGAAGTACTGGTAGATCCGCTCCTTGTTCACCCCCGCCCGGGTGGCGACGCGGGCGATGCGCGCGCCGTCCGGGCCGAATTCGGCGAACTCCTCGACGGCGGCGTCGAGGAGGAGCTGCTGCGTGCGTGCGGTGTCCCAGGCCATGGGGCGAGTCTACCGCGAATTCCCAACCAAACGGTTGGACATCGGCGCGGGCGTCTGCCAAACTCCAACCAACGGGTTGGAGATCCGAGAAGCTCCAGCCGCCCCAGGGGAGGAACAGACCGCCATGACCACCAACACCACCCCCGCAGCCCCCGCCGCCCCGTCGGTGCACCGCCGGGCCCTGATCACCTGGCTCGCCGTGTACCCGGCCATCACCACCGCCTTCGCCCTGCTCGGCCCCCACCTCGCCCGGCTGCCCCTGCCACTGCGGACGCTGGTGATGACGGCCCTCGTCGTCCCCGTGGTCGTCTACGGACTGATGCCGCTGCTCCTCAAGGCGGAGCGCCGGATCGCCCGCCGGGCGGGCGTCAGCGGTCGGCCTGGAAGCCGTTGATCTTGCTCAGCGCGCCCTTGCTGCCGTCGGCGTACACCGGCTGCATCTGCACGTCCCCGATGATCTGGAACAGCTTCTTCGCCGGGTCGGCGGTGGTCGGGTTGCAGTTCGGGTACCCGACGTACCAGTAGATGCTCGCCACCCCGTCGCCCTCCACCGCCGGCGACACGGTGGTGTAGAAGGTCACCACGCCCACCTTCGCCTGGTTCGGCCCGTTGGGGTCGTGCAGCTCCCACGCCCCGGAGACGGTCGAGTCGGCGGTGTTCGAGGTGACGGCGAGCGTCATGTCGTCCTTGAACTGGACGGCCGAGATCCCCAGCCACTTGCTGATGACGTCGTCGAACTGGAACGCCCGCGCCGGGTACGTGTAGTCGGCGACGTTCCCGCCGCACTGGCCCGGCGCCCGCGTCGCGGCGTGCGCGACGGCACCGCCCAGGGTGGCCGTTCCGGCGGTGGCGAGCACGACGGCCAGGGCGGCCAGGAGGCGGCCGGTTCCTATGAGCTTCATGATCCGAACATCCTTTGTTTGTCGACGAAGCGTCCTGCCGCCCACCCTGTTCGCAGGCCGTCCCCGCCGCAAACCCCGTGCGCCGATCAGCTGAAACTCCCGCGCGCGGCCCGGACCTCACCCGACCGGCCCACCGCGCCCGTTGGTCCGTACCGCCCGCACGCCCGCCCGGCCCCCGCCCCAGGTCGGCTGAACTCCGCCCGCCCTGATGGCGCCCGACAAGCGGCGGCCGCCCGGAAAGCGCACCCCGCGCCCCGGCAAACGGCGTGTCAACTTCCCTTCCCCGCCCTTGTTGACGTGACCTCGACCTCGTACCGTCATCGAGCCGCGCGGCTTGACACTCCGTCACCACTCCATCCCCCAGGAGAACCCGCCTTGCGCCTTCGCAGAGTCGCCCTACTGGCCACCCCCGCCCTGCTCGGCCTCTCCCTCCTCTCCCCCGCCTCCCCGGCCCTCGCGAGCCCGGGCGACGCGGCGGACACCACGGCCCACCCGCCCCTCGCGCTGATCTCGCCCGGCGACCCGTACGCCGCCTGCGACATCAGCGGCGACGGCGCCGGCACCAACAGCCCCTCGGCGGAGGACGAGCCGTACGCCTCCTCCAACCCGCTCGACCCGGCGAACACCATCACCGTCTACCAGCAGGACCGCTGGTCCAACGGCGGTGCGCGCGGCCTGAGTTCGAGCTACACCACGGACGGCGTCCACTTCACCCAGACCGCCCTGCCCTTCACCCACTGCGCGCCGGGCGGCCTGCCCTACCAGCGCGCCTCGGACGGCTGGGTGAGCTTCGGCCCGGACGGCACCGCCTACGCCAGCGCGCTGATCTTCGACGCGACCACCCCGCGCAACGCCGTGGCCGCCGCGACCTCGTACGACGGCGGGCGCAGCTGGAAGCACGTCACCGAGCTGATCAAGGACAACGACCCGGCGATCGGCGACGACAAGAACGCCGTCACCGCCGACCCGGTGACCCCGGGCGTCGCCTACCAGGTCTGGGACCGCCTCGACCAGGTCGGCGGCACCACACCGTACTTCGACGGGCCCGGCTACCTCTCGATCACCCGCGACTTCGGCCGCACCTGGTCCACGGCGGCGCCGTTCGTGATCACCTCCACGACGCCGAACACCCAGACCATCGGCAACCAGATCGTCGTCGACCCGCGCACCGACACGCTCCACGACTTCTTCTCCTGGATCACCTACACCGACGCGACGGCGAGCGCCGTCGCCGAGGTGCACTACGGGATGGTCACCTCCACCGACCAGGGCCGCACCTGGAGCAGCCCGAGCAGGGTCGTCACGGACACCTCCGTCCCCGAGGTCCACCCGAACGCGCCCACCGACGCCACCAAGAGCCTGCGAGCCGGCGCCGGGCTGCCGAGCGTGGCGATCGACCCGCAGACGGGCGAGCTCTACCTCGCCTACGAGGGCTCGGACTTCAACGGCGGCCGGTACGACGCGATCCAGCTCGTCCACTCCACCGACGGCGGACGGACGTGGAGCGGCCCGACCAGGCTCAACCAGGCCCCGAACGCCCCGGCGTTCACCCCGTCCATCACCGTGACGCGGGACGGCACCGTCGCCGTCAGCTACTACGACCTGCGTTACCTCACCCCGGGAGACACCACCACCCTGCCCACCGCCGCCTGGCTGCTCAGCTTCCCGCGCGGCGGCGAGGACAGCCCGGTCGAGCGGCAGATCACGCCGGTCTTCGACTGGCTCCAGGCCCCGTACGCCGGCGGGCACTTCCTCGGCGACTACGAGGCGCTGGTCAACGACGGCCGCCAGATCCGCCCGGTCCTGGTCACGACCAACGCCGACCCGCAGAACTCCACCGACGTCTACAGCGGCCGCTTCCAGCCGAGCACCCTGCGCAGCCCCGCCGCCACCGACCAGCCGTTCACCCAGGGCGCCCAGGCCGCCCAGCAGCCGGCCACGCCGCGCACCGTCCAGCACCTGCGGCGCTGACCGGCCCGCCCGGCGTGCCCCGAAGCGGCTCCCCCGACCGGCCGCTGCCTGCCGGTCGGGGGAGCCGCCGAAGAGGAGGAAGTGCCGGACGCCGTACGGCGCCGCGCCCAGGACGGCGAGGGGCGGCGGCGAACAGGGCCGGAGGGCCCTGCCGCACAGTGCCGTCGGGCCCCGGACAGGGCCCGTCCGGCGAACCTACGGTGGCGTCACCTACGCAACCGTAGGTTTCTGTCCGCCCGAAAGCTGGAGCCCGTGAGCACCGCCCCCACCCCGACCGAAGCCCGCCTGCTGCACGACCTGGAGGAGGTGGTCGCACGCGAACTCGACCGCCACCTCAGGGTGTTCAAGGAGTGGATGCCGCACGAGTACGTGCCCTGGAGCCGCGCGCGGGACTTCGACGGGCCCCTCGGCGGCGAGCCCTGGTCGCCCGAGCAGTCCCCGCTGACCGAGGTCGGCCGGGTGTCCCTGGTGGTGAACCTGCTCACCGAGGACAACCTGCCCAGCTACCACCACGAGATCGCCACCCTGTTCGGCCGCGACGGCGCCTGGGGCACCTGGGTGCACCAGTGGACGGCCGAGGAGGCTCGGCACTCCATCGTGCTGCGGGACTACCTGCTCGCCTCCCGGGCCGTCGACCCGGTCGAGCTGGAGCGGGCCCGGATGGCCCACATGGGCGCCGGGTTCGTCTCCGACAACCGGCACTCCCCCCTGCACACCGTCGCGTACGTCGCCTTCCAGGAGCTGGCGACCCGGATCTCGCACCGCAACACCGGCCGCGAGTCCGGCGACCCGGTCTGCGACCGGATGCTGGCGCAGGTCGCCAACGACGAGAACCTGCACATGGTCTTCTACCGCAACCTGCTCAAGGCCGCCCTCGAACTCGCCCCCGACGAGGCGATGCGGGCCGTCAACGAGGTGGTCACCGGCTTCCGGATGCCCGGCCACGGCATGCCCGGCTTCGAACGCGCCGCCGCCCGGATCGCCCTCGGCGGCGTCTACAACCTGCGCGTGCACCACGACGACGTGCTCCAGCCCGTCCTGCGGCACCTGAGGATCATGGAGTTGGGCGGCCTCGGCCCCGAAGGCCTCCGGGCCCAGCACGAGTTGGGCGCCCACCTGGACGAACTGGCCGCCCAGGCAGGCCGGTTCGACGAGCGCCGCGCCGCCCTGCTCGCCCGTCGCGCGGCGCGGGCCGTGTGACGGGAGGGAACCGCCGCGCCCCAGACGACCGGCCCACCCGGGAGCCGGTTCCGGCCACTTCCGACGGAAGTGTGTCGCCGTCGTGATCGGGCTGTGTAGCTTCGCGATCCGGAAAGCGTCGTTCGCCTTGGCAGCAGGCCCAGTTGGGGCCTGACTGCTACCGAGGCGGCGTCGACCCTCCTCTCCGCAGACGGGACACGCGATGACCGACACGACCTCCGGAACGCCCGCCGGCACACCAGCGACCGCACCGGCACCGGCAACGGCACCGACGACCGCACCCGCACCCGCACCCGCACCCGCACCCGCGAGCACGAGCACGAGCACGACGCCCAAGGTCGAGGTGGACAAGGCGATGCTCGACGGCCCGACTCCGAAGGACCTGCTCCCCTCCACCGGCAACTACCCGACGGAGATCGTCCGTTACCGCTCGGTGGTCCTCACCGACATCCCCCTGGCGAAGCCCGCGCGCAAGCTCACCGGCGCCATCGACCTCGGCGAGGAGAACCTGCCCTTCTACGACAAGCCCGCCGAGGGCATGATCGTCACCACGGAGCAGAGCTGGTCGGCCCAGGGCGTCACGCTCGGCCGCCTCCTGCACAGCCTCGCCCTCGCGCCGGGCGAGAGCACCAGGGTCGCCGTCGTCGACTGGCAGCGCGGCACCACGGCCACCGGCACCGAGAAGACCGCCGAGGCCGACACGCTCACCGGCGCCACCGACCAGAACCGCTCGATCAGCGAGGTCGCGAACGCGATCGCCCGCGAGGAGCAGTACGGCGACTCCCAGGCGTACCAGAGCAGCAAGTCGTCCAGCGGCGGCGGCAGCATCGGCTTCGCGGGGCTCCTCGGCGGTATCGGCGCGAACTGGAGCGCCTCCTCGAACTCGGCCCTGGCGACGGCGGTGTCGCGCTCCACCGGTGTGCGGTCGGTGGCGGACGAGGCGACGCAGCGGATCAGCGCGCGGACCCAGCAGCTTGCGACGGCGGCCCGCAGCCGGAACATGACGGTCGTGCGCGAGACCTCGCAGTCGGAGAAGGACCAGGTCCTCACCCGGGTCGTCACCAACTACAACCACATGCACGCGATGTCGGTGCAGTACTACGAGGTCGTCCAGGTCTACAACGTGACGACCAGGCCGACCAGGCTGGAACGCTGTCTGTTCATCCCGCTGCAGGAGCTCACCTTCACCTACTCCAGCCTGCAGCGGTACAAGGAGGTCCTCGCCTCGGTGGCGCCGACCGAGTGGGCGGCGAAGATCCGGGCCGCGAACCCCTTCGACACCACCGTGCGCAAGATCGACGCCTGCACCGCGCCGGAAGCGCCCTCGGGCCAGTACTTCGACGGCATCGACCTGGCCGACCTCGCCTCCGGGGCCGCGGGCGTGTACGGGGTGCGCAAGGCCGACGGCAGCCCGGTCCGGTTCGATCCGGTGGCCCGGCAGTGGAACCCGGTGCCCACCACCGGGCTGGACACCGACCTGAGCCGCATCGCCCCGGGCAAGGACACCGTCTGGGCGCTCAGGTCCGACCAGAAGCTCGCCCAGTTCGACGGCACGACCTGGCGGACCGACACGCAGGGCTGGCAGGGGCTGGGCCTGGCCTGCGGCACCGACGGCACGCTCTACCTCATCGGCGTGGACAGCACGCTCTGGCAGCGTTCCCCGAACGGCACGTGGACGGACCTGAAGGTCAAGGCGGACGACGTCGCCGCCGCCGGCAGGGGCCAGGCCTGGTACACCCGGCAGGGGAAGGTGTACGAGCGCAGTGGCACAGGGTGGCTGGAACGGACGGCGGGGATACCGCAGCGGCTCGCCGCCGCCGCGAACGGCTCGGCCTGGGGCGCCTCCAAGGCCTCGGACCCCGACAGCATCGCCGTGGTCCTGGAGCCCGGAACGACGCGATGGGCCCCGACGACGCACCCCGACCTCAAGACCCTGAAGGGCGTGGAGAGGGTCGTCCCGACCGCCGACGGGGACTTCTGGGTCCTCATGAACTCCGGGATGCTGTTCCGGTTCCTCGGCACGGTACGGAACCTGAAGACGCCGTTCGACGTCCCGCCGAAGGTCGGCTCCCCCTACGCGTCCAGGATCGACGTCTGGTACGACGAGGCCGGGATCCGCAGCATCCAGGTGGTCTTCCCGGGCCAGACCGCCCGCTGCGGCGACACCGGCGGCTCCGGCGTGCTGCGGCAGGCGTCCTACACCTTCGGCGGCGCCGACAAGCTGATCTCCGTCGACGCCTGGTCCGGTACGGCCGCCCGCGGATGCCTCGCCGGGCTGCGGCTGACGATGACCTCGGGCGTGGCCAACTTCGGGATCGCCGCGACCACCACCAGCCCGCCCGACCTGACCGAGGACGCCGGCGGCGCCTCGGCCGTCTGCGGGCTGTTCGGTTCGACGGTGACCTCCGGGAACCGCACCTACGTCGACTCGCTCGGCTTCTACGTGCGCGGCGGGAACGTGTCGCAGACGGTCCTGGACCACCTGAACGACAACCGCCGCCACTACAGCCAGGCCGTCTGGGCCAACGCCGACGAGCTGACGCTCAGCCGCATCCTCGCCAACTACTCGTACGCCCCGCAGGGTTCGACCGCGTCGGCGGTCCCGCTCGGCACGCTGCTGGACCCGAAGCCGGTCGCCGCCACCGCCAACTACCTCGGCTTCCGCTGGAACTTCACCAGCGAGCAGGAGCGCGAGGCGTGGACGAAGACCCGTCAGCCGACCGACAACACCTTCGGGACACCGGTGACCACCACGATCGCCATCGCCACCAAGGGCGTCTTCGCCGAGGCCGTCCTCGGGCGGGCCAACTCGGCCGAGAAGATCGACCTCACCCGCTTCTGGAACTGGAAGGACTCTCCCATCCAGATCACCCCGGCCGACATCGCCCCGGTCTCCACCGCGTCGCGCGCGCAGAACCTCGACACCACGGTCGCCGCCCTGGGCGCCACCCAGGCGAAGTTCACGCCGCTCGCGGCGATGCCCGACCCGGCCGCCCTCCAGACGGCACAGGCCATCGCCACCGCGAACCTGTTCCGCGACATGAGCGGCATCAACACCGTCAACCAGGCGCTCACCAAGGGCATCGAGGCCGCCGCGAGCAACGACAAGGCCGCGGGCGAACGCGCCCAGGAAGCCCTGAAGACCGTCACCGAGCACCTGCAGAAGATGGCCCAGATCACGGTCGACGCCGCCGCCAAGGTGGCGCCGGCCGTGGCCGGACTGCCGGCCGGCGGCGGCAGCCTCAGCGCCCTCGGCGGCCTGCTGAACCAGGGCGGCAAGGCCGGTACGGACAAGTAGTCCGCCTCACCGTCGAACGGCGGGCCCGCGGCGAGCTCCACACCGTCGCGCCGCGGGCCCGCCCCCGTCCCGCGCCGTACCCGCGGCGCCCCTGAGCGGCCCTGCCGGACGATCAGTAAGGTGGTGCCTCGTGACAGCAGTGAACGGGGCACTGGTCGGGGGGCGTTACCGCCTCCACGACCTCATCGGGCAGGGCGGCATGGGCCGCGTGTGGCTGGGCCGGGACGAGACGCTCGGGCGGGACGTCGCCGTGAAGGAGGTGCTGCTGCCCTCCGGCGTGACCGAGGAGCACCGCGAGCAGCTCCTCCAGCGCACGCTGCGCGAGGCGCTCGCCGCCGCCCGGCTCAACCACCCGGGCATCATCACCGTGCACGACGTGGTCGAGCACGAGGGCGCGCCGGTGATCGTCATGGAGTACGTCACCGGCGCCTCCCTCGCCGCCGCGCTCGAACGCGGCGGCGCCCTGCCCGTGCAGCGGGTCGCCGAGATCGGCGCGGCCATGGTGAAGGCGCTGCAGAAGGCCCACGCGGCGGGCATCGTGCACCGGGACCTCAAGCCGGACAACGTGCTGCTGATGGACGAGCGCGTCGTCCTCACCGACTTCGGCATCGCGCACATGGCCGACGCGACCACGACCCTGACCCGCACGGGCGCGGTGATCGGCACCCCCGCGTACATGGCCCCCGAGCAGTTGGAGGGCCGTCCGCCGACGCCCGCCAACGACCTGTGGTCCCTGGGCGCGACCCTGTACGCGGCGGTGGAGGGCGAGGCGCCCTTCCACGCGGACACGTTCAGCGCCCTGTGCATCGCCGTGGTCACCCGGCCGCCCCGCCCGATGCGGCGCGCGGGCGCCCTCGGCGCGGTGCTGGCGGGGCTGCTGACCAAGGACCCGGCGCAGCGGCTGACGGCCGAACAGGCGCTGGCCGCCTTCGAGTCGATCGCCCGCTCGGGAGCCCCGCTGCCCGCCTTCGGCCCCGCCCCGACGTTCCCGGCGCAGGCCGCGCCCTCGTACGGGCCGCCCGTGCCGTACCCGCCGTACCAGCAGGCGCCGCCGCCCGTCGTCGGCTACCCGCCCGCCGCCGCCCCCACGGCCGTGACCACCCGCCCCTCGGCGAGCCCCGCCTCGGCGCGGCTCATCCGCTTCGTCGGCTGCCTGGCCCTGCTCTGGATCGTCGGCACCGTCCTCCCGTGGAACTATCTGGGCCGGATGCCGAGCCGTTTCCTCCCGTACGCGATCGTGACCACCGTCGTGATCGCCCTCCTCCACGCCCTCCCCCGCCCGCGCCTCCACCCGGGCCTGGCCTGGCCGTTGCTCTTCGTCCTCGACGTCCTGCTCTTCTACGTCACCCGCGAGGTCGTCGCCCGCCGCATGCTGGGCATGCCGACCCTAGGCTTCGGCGACACGACCGTGCAGATCGCCGTCAACATGCTCTTCGTGACCACCGGCGCCTGGCTCCTGTGGTGGAAGACCCCCGGCAGCCGCCCCTCCGTCTAGCGCGCCCACCGCGCCCAGCCGGCGCCGGGCCAGGACGGCGAGCAGGGCCGCGAGGGCGAGCGCGGCGCCGGTGAGGGGCAGGGCGTGCGGGCCGGCGCCGGTGACGGTGGCGCCCGCCAGGGCCGTCCCGACGGTGATGCCGAGGTTGGAGAAGGAGATGAACAGGCTGTTGCCGAACTCCGGTGCGGCGGTGGCGTCCTGGGCCAGCCAGCCCTGCGCGACGGCGAGGCCGCCGGAGTGGACGGCGCCCCACAGCAGCACCCCGCCGGCCATCGCGGCCGGGTGCGGGCCGATGGCGTACAGCAGCGCGTACAGGCCCAGGTACAGCACCGGGTAGAGGGTGACCGTACGGACGAGGCCGCGCTCCAGCAGGCGGCCGAAGCCGACGCTGCCGAGCGTCATCACGACGCCGAAGGCCATCAGCGCGGGCCCGGTGAGGGAGGCGTCCACGCCGGTGACGTTCTCCAGGTACTCGGCGAAGAAGCCGTAGCCGGAGAACATCGCGGCGAACACCAGCGTGGCCGCCGCCACCGACAGCCACAGCCGGGTGCTGCGCAGGATTCCCAACTGGCCCGCGTAGGAGGGCCGGTGCTCCTCCTCCAGGTGCGGGAAGAAGAGCAGCAGCGCGACGCAGGCCAGCGCGTTGACGGCGGCCGCCGTCCAGAACGCGGCGGCCAGGCCGAGGTGGTCGGCGAGGTAGGAGGTCAGCGGGACGCCGAAGGCGAACCCGGCGCTGACCCCGGCGAACACGGTGGTCGCCGCCCTCGCGCCCTTGCCCGGCGCGGCCAGCCGGACGGCGGCGGTCAGGGCCAGGGCGAAGAACACCGGGTGGGCGATCGCCGGGAGCACCCGGAAGGCGAGCATCACCGGGTACGAGTCGGTGAGCGCGTACACCGCGTTGGACAGCGCGAACAGCGCCAGCGCCGCCGCGAGGACGGCCTTGCGGGGCAGCCGGGAGGCCAGCAGCGTGCTGATCGGGCCGGTCAGGGCCACGGTCAGCGCGAACGCGCCGACCAGCCAGCCCGCCCCCGAGGCCCCCACCCCCAGCCGCTCGGCCAGCCGCGGCAGCACGCCCACCACGCCCATCTCGGTGGTGATGATCCCGAACACCCCCACGGCCAGGACCGGGACGGCCAGGGCACCCCTGTTCACGACGGCTTCCATCGAAGCTCGAACCTCCAAGATCATGATTATGAATCTAGATAATTAGATGCGTCTGCCCAAAGGAAAAGGGGGCCCGAGGGCACCCCTCCTCCGGAAAGCAGCAGGTCAGAGCTCGTCGCGCGCATACGCCGCGAAGGCCGCGATCGTCTCCTCGTTGCGCCGGTAGAACGTCCACTTCCCCACGCGCTCGCGGGTCAGCAGCCCGGCGTCGCACAGGATGCGCAGGTAGCCGGAGACCACGGACTGGGCCAGCCCGGAGCGCTCCTGGATGTCGGTGACGCACACCCCGACATGGAAGCCGACCCCGCGCTCGCGGTAGTAGTCCTCGTCCCAGTAGCGCTCGGGCGTCCTCAGCCACCGCAGGAAGTCCGCACGCGCGGGGTTGGCGAGCGCCTTGTGCACCGCCAGCGCATCCACCGCGCACGTCCTTCCGCTTCCACCGGGGCCCGTCCCGACGCATCTAATATTCTGGATACGTCCCGAGCTGTCAAGGAGAGCCGAACTCCCCGACCCGGGCGCTCGCTCCGGTCACCCTTTGACGCATACACCTCACAGGGCGTCAGTTCCCCCCTAGGATGATCCAGGGACCGGGCAGGCGACGTGTGCCCGCTCTTCGAGCCTGCGACCTTCGAGCCTGCGACGGGAGTGCACACAGATGGGTGTCCGCCAGCCACAGCCCACCGCCCCGGACTCCGCCCCGGCCACCATCCCGGCCTCCGCGCGGGAGTTCCACATGCCGTTCGAGCAGCGGACCAACCGCCACCTCGAACGGGCCCGCGCCGAAGTGGCCGCCTGGGCCGAGCGCATGGGCTTCTTCGACGCCGAGCACACCACGCGCCGGCCGGACCGCTGGAGCCGCGAGGTCGTCGACGAGGCCGACTTCCCCCTCTGGGTCGCGATGACGCACCCGGACGCCGAACCCGGCGAACTCACCCTGACCACCGCCTGGCACGTCACCCTCTGGTTCGTCGACGACCTCCTCCTCCCCCTCTGGCGCGAGGAGGCCGACCGCGACGCCGCCCTCCAGCAGATCGCCCGCCTGCTGCGCCTCCTCCCCGCCGAGACCCCCGCCGTCCTCGGCCCGGGGCCGGAGAACCCGGTCGAGCGGGCCTTCGCCGACCTGTGGCCCCGCACCGCCCCCGTCATGACCCCGACCTGGCGGCGCCGCTTCGCCGCCGACATCGAGCGCTTCCTGCGCGGCCTCCTGTGGGAGCTGGACCAGTTGGAGGGCGACGGCGGGGGTGCCCGCGACCTGATCGAATACGTCCACGCCCGGCGGGAGTTCGGCGGCCTGCCGATGACCGCCACCCTCATGGAGCACCACCTCGGCGAAATACCCTCCCAGGTCCACCGCCTGCCGCCCTTCCAGGGGGCGCTGCGCGCCTTCGCCGACGTCGTCAGCCTGCACAACGACATCGTCTCCTACGACCGCGAGGTCGCCGAGGAGAGCGTGGACAACAACGGCGTCGAGGTCCTGCGCAAGTCCCTCCTCCACGACCGCGGCCTCGCGGACGCCTTCGACCTGATGAACCGTCTCCTCACCTCCCGCGTAAGGACGTTGGAGACGGCCGTCCTCCCCGAACTCGCCCGCGCCCTCGCCGACGAGGGCATCGGCGAACCGCAGGCCTCCCACGCGGCCTCCTACGTCCGCGCGCTGATGACCGCCACGGCCGGCTCGTACGCCTGGCACGAGGCCACCGGCCGCTTCGACCACCGCCCCGCCCTCCCCCTCGGCCCCACCGGCCCGGGCACCTCGGCCGCCCGCTTCCGCCCGTAGGCGAAACAGCGCAGACTCTCTCACCGCACGACGGCGGCGAACGGGGGGAGACGTTTCGTGCGGCGGGTGATGCAGGTGCTCGGGGGGGGCTGCTGGCGGTGGCCCTCCTGGTGTTCGTGTGGCTGGTCTGGTCGTTCGCCCGGATGATGGAGCCCTTCGATCCCCCGGACGCCCCGGAGGGCGCGCAGCCCGTCGGGCCAGGGGCCCCGTCCGGCCCCGTGACCAGCTGCGCCTCGCCATCCCGCGCCCCGGGCGTGCCGGTGTGCTGTACTCGAACCAGCGGGTTCCGCCATGGCCGGACCGCGCTTCCGGTCGGCCGTCCGCGGAGTCGAACATTCGGCGCGGGAGGCATTTCATGCCCGAATTGTTTCGTTTTGTTGCCCTGCGCGCCCCGGAGCGGCAGCCGGCGCCCACCTCGATCGACCTCGGCACCCAGTCCACGTTCCAGAAGGAGCTGCGCGGTATCCACGGGGCCAAGGATGATCCGCTGCGTACGGCCCGAACCATCGCGGGCAACTTCGTCGCAGGGAAGACGTTCGGCCCGGGGTTCATCGCGGAGCGGGCCGTCATCCCCCAGCAGGACCGGTTCGACCAGTTCGCCGTGGCCGCTGCGGCGGCCACGGGCCTGGCGGGGCTCGACGCGGCGGTCCAGGCGGCCTTCGGGGCGCCGGCGGCGACCGTGGTGGCCCAGCCGTGGTTCATCCGGCTGGCCGGCGATGCGCGCGACACCATCGTCGCCCGGATCATCCTGCCGCAGGCGCGGTCCTACGCCGTCGCGGAGCTCGCCCGTCTCGTCCGGTTGACGGCACTCGTCGAACGGGTCGCCGCGGCCGACGCCGGGCTGACCGACGCGGAGGCGATCGCGGCGGCGCTGAACGCGGTGCTGCTGCTGCCCACTCCGGCGTTCCCGCTGCGCACCGACCTGCCCCAGCCGGTCGGGGTCGGCGACCTGCTGGTCGTCAAGCAGCAGCTGATCCGCTACGAACCCGGTGACATCGCGAAGATCGAGAACATCCTGCGCGGTGAGAAGCGGTCGAAGGTCGACGTGCACGACCTGACCACCGACACCACGACGGTCACCGAATCCAGCAAGACCACGGAGACCACCACGTCGCTGGACGTGACCGAGCGGTTCGAGCTCAAGTCCGAGGTGTCCAACGTCGTCAAGGAGGACCTGGCCGTGAACGCCGGGCTCAGCGTCTCGGCGACGTACGGGGGCGTACAGATCAACGCCAACGCCAACGTGTCCTACAGCCTGTCCAAGCAGCAGTCGAGCACGGTCTCCGCCGACCACGCCAAGAGCGTCACCACCCGGGCCGCCACACGGGTCACCGAGACCACGCGGCGGGAGGAGATCGCGCGGACCATCGAGAAGCTCAGGGAACGCGAGGGGCACTCGTTCGAGAACACCGCGCCCGGCAACGCCAACGTCAGCGGCGTGTACCAGTGGCTGAACAAGGTCTACCAGGCGCAGGTCTTCAACTACGGCAAGCGCCTGCTGTTCGACCTGACCGTCCCGGAGCCGGCCGCGTTCGTGCACGCCGTCATCGACGCCCACGCCCTCACGGCGGTGCCCGTCCCGCCCGAGCCGTTCGTCCTCGTGCAGGACCCGGGCGCGGTCACCTGGCGCCCGGTCGCGGCGAGCGACCTGGGCCCGGACGGCCGGATCAAGGAGACCGCCGTCACCCGTCCGCTCACGCCCGCCGACCTGGACCCGGACCCGACCGCGCCCACGTACTTCGGCCTCTTCGTCGGCAAGTTCGGCGCCGTCGGTGTCAACGCCCCACCCGAACCCACCACGACCGTCTCGCAGTCGCTGTCCGGCGCCGCCGACGATCACAAGCGGACGTTCGCCAACGACGACATCTCCGTCCCGCAGGGCTACCAGGTCTCGGACATCGCCGTGAACGGAGGGTTCGTCGTCGAGGACAACGACCCGATCGACGGCGACGAACTGCTGACGGTGGTCGTCGGCAAGCAGACCTTCGAGGCGCGTGGCGCTCCGCAGAACCTGACGCCCCGCGTGGTGTCCATTCCGGTCAACGGCTCCGCCGATGCCGAGGAGGGGAGCCTCCCCATCGCCGTCGAGGCGACCCAGGCCCGGGACTACGCCATCGCCATCGACGTGACCTGCGCGTGCACCGACGCCTGGCGGGACCAGTGGCGGATCGACACCTACACGGCCCTGCTCAACGCGCACAACGACCTCGTCGGCACGTACGAGGACGCCGTCAAGGCGCAGCAGATCAAGGCCGCGACGGCGGTCTCGCTGGGCGACAACCCGGCGCAGAACCGGACGATCGAGCAGGCCGAGCTCAAGAAGGCGTGCGTCTCGCGGCTGACGGGCACCGACCTGTACGCGGCGGCGTTCGACGACGTCAACGCCGCTCAGCCGGACTTCCCCCGGCCCAACGTGCCGCCGGCGTCCAACCCACAGATCGCGGGTGGCGACCAGGAGGCCTTCATCCGGTTCTTCGAGGAGGTCTTCGAGTGGGAGAACATGCAGTACCTGTTCTATCCGTACTTCTGGGGCCGCTCGCTCACCTGGCACGACAAGGCCGTCTCCGACAACCCGGACCCGCTGTTCGCCGAGTTCCTCAAGGCCGGGGCGGCCCGCGTGGTCATCCCCGTCCGGCCGCAACTCGAAGGGGACTTGCGGTACTTCCTCATGACCGGTCAGCTCTGGGGCGGCGGCGCCATGCCGGAGATCACCGACTCCGACTACCTGCCGATCACCCAGGAGATCCAGGACCGCGACAACGCCCCCGGTGACGAGGTGCCGCAGGGCCCGTCGTGGGAGGTCGAGCTGCCGACCGCACTGATCCAGCTCCGCGCCGACGACACCCTGCCGTCCTGGCGCGAGTTCACCTACCAGGGCCACGGCGTCTGGGTTCCCGGCCGCATCGTCGGCGGCGCCTGGAAGCCCGACTACGGCACCCTCGACGCCAACGGGGACTGGACTCCGTGATGTCCACGGCCATCCCCGACAACGGTTTCACCGCCCACCACTTCCCCGGCACCTCCGACGGGGTCGTGCTGATCATCGCCGGGCTGCACACCAGCGAACAGTGCGGGGTCGAGGTGGCCAACTGGATCCTGGCCAAACTCGCCGACCCCCAGAAACAAGCCAGGCTCGGTGCCATCGTGATCCCGGAGGTCTTCCCGCAGTACGGCCGGGCCGTGCGGCGGGTGGAGTGGATCCACCCGGGCGGCAAGTGGGAGGAGAAGATCGGCAAGGACCGGCACATCCGTTCCAACGACTACCGGGAGTACCCGTACGCGCCGTACGGAGGGAAGCTGTTTCCCAATCGGCAGTTCCCGCCGCCGGGGCAGCCGTTGAGCTACCTCCTGGACAAGAGCGGCAAGGGAATGCTGAAAACGTTCGCCGGGGGTCCCGTCGGCCCGAAGGGGCGTGCCTATCCGCTGTTGCCGCAGTTGAGGTATCTCATCGGGCTCATCGAGATGTTCCGACCGGTGCGCATCGTGTCCATCCACGGGATGCACAGGAAATCACCCACCGCGACGTACGGCGACAACTACTCCGGGGTGTTCGTGGACCCGCGTTACGCCCTCTCGAAGACCGACATTGCCGAGGTGATGGCGAACGAGGCCAAGAAAGCGTCCGACCCGACCAAAGTGTCCGGCTTGGAGAAGTACAAGTTCGATCTCGCCCTGGACCCGGCCTACCCGACCGTGAAGGACGCGAACGGCAACCCCGTACCCAAGCGGTTCGACTCCGCGATCCTGCCGGACGGCAAGAAGGACGACCAACTGGCGCTGGACCTGGCCACCAGGGCGACCGCAATCAACAGCGACGCGCACCTGGTCTGGGGGAACCACCTCGACGACCCCAAGAAGCGGCCGGCGGTCGTTCACTACGCGCGGGAGACCGACACGCCGACCGGATACTCGCTCGGCGACTGGGGCCCGGTGGACGTGCCCGGGGTGCGCCTCGGGGCACCGGTGTTCACCATCGAGCCCGACCAGGACTTCGAGAGCTGGGCGTTCATCGACGGCGTCCAGTACGTCGCCGAGGACGGCTCGCCGCTGACCGTTCCGCAGCGGAATCCGCCACAGATACTGCCGGCCAAGTTCCCCGCCCTGGCGGCACGGTCCCGGTCGCTCCAGGCGTACGCCCAGGCCGTCATCGACGTCCTCCTCGCCTAGGCCCGCTTCCCCGGCTTCACGTCGTCTCCTCGCGGTCGGCGGCGGCGCCCTGGCGGGGCAGCCGCTCGGCGATGCCGTACTGGGCGGCCTGGAGGCGGTAGGCCTCCCGGTAGACGGTGGGGCGGGCCATCAGGTCCTGGTGGGTGCCCTGTTCGATCAGGCGGCCGTGGTCGAGGACGTAGATGTGGTCGGCGCGGGCGGTGGCCGCGAGGCGGTGGGTGATCAGCAGGACGCTGAGGCCCTCCTCGGTCATGCGGCGGATCTTCTCGAAGGCCTCGATCTCGGCCTTCGCGTCCATCGCGCTGGTCGGCTCGTCGACGACGATCAGGTGCGGCAGCCGCCCATCCGGCCCGGGGGTGGAGACGCGGTGCCGGAGGCGGGCGAGGGCGACGCGCTGCCACTGGCCGCCGGAGATGCCGACGCCGCCCACGAAGCCCTTGGCGAGCAGGGTGTCCCAGCCCCGGTCGAGGTCGGCGAGGACGGGGTCGAGGTCGGCGAAGGCGGCAGCCGCCTCCAACTGCTCCTGGCTGCCGGGGACTTCGGGGCGGCCGAGGAGGATGTTGGCGCGCAGGGTGAAGGTCCAGCGCTGGAAGTTCTGGGCGAGCAGGGCGATCCCGGAGAAGAGCTGCGCGCGGTCGGCCGTCGCGGTGTCGACGCCGTCCCAGAGGATGCGGCCGTGCTGCGGGCGGTAGACGCCGCACAGCAGGTGCGCGAGGGTGGACTTGCCGGAGCCGTTCTCGCCGACGAGCGCGACCACCTGGCCCCGGCGGACGGTGAGGTCGACCCCGTCGACGGCCGGGGTGTCGCGGCCCGGGTAGGTGTAGGAGACGCCCTCGACGCGGATCTCCAGGGGCCGTTCGGGCAGTCGGGCCCCGCCCTCGGGGATGGCGCGGAGGTGGCCGTGGCGGCGCAGCCGGTCGAGGTCGGCGACGAACAGCGACTCCTCGTACAGGCTGTTGATCTGCGAGACCAGCCCGCCGATCGAGGCGGAGCCCGTACGGATGGCGACCACGGCGGTGCCGGCCACGGCCAGCGGCATCGACCCGGAGCCGACCAGCCAGCCCAGCAGCGCGAACGCCCCGGTGGTGGCGAGCCCGGCGAGGGCGGCGGTGAGCAGGTCGGTACGGGCCTTGGCCCCGGCGAGGCGGGTCTGTTCGCGTTCGGCGGCGCGGGCCATCTGCTCGTAGTGCCGCAGCAGGAAGGGCCCGCAGGCGTGGACGCGGATCTCGGCGGCCGACCAGGGGCGGATCAGCATGTCGGCGAGCAGGCTGCTGGCCCGGTTGTGCTGGAGCATCGCCTGCGTGGAGAGGTAGCGGCGGCGGGCGGTGCGCACCGCGCCCCAGCCGCGCGGGGCGGTGATGAGCAGCAGCATCGGCAGCAGGGCGGGGTGGAGGACGGAGAGCACGCCGGCGGCGGAGGCGAGGGCGAAGGTGGCGGTGAGGACGGCGGTGGCCTGGCCGATGATGTGCTGGATCGAACCGGCGCCCCAGCGGGCGGAGTCGACGTCGGCGAGGAACTCCGGGTCCTCGATGGCCTCCAGTTCCGAGCGGGAGACGATCTGCAGGAAGTCGACGGTGGCCTGGCGGAACACGGCCGGCTCCAGCCGCCCGGAGGCCCGTCCGGAGACGGCGGCGAGCACGGCCGACAGGCCGTACACGGCGCCGACGGCCGCGACGGCGGGCAGGGCGGAGTGCAGGACGGCGGTCGGGTCGCCGGGGGTGAGGAGGCGGGCGAGGGCCTGGTTGGTGGCGATCAGCGCGACGGCGGCGGCCACGCCGCGCAGCAGTTCGGCGGCGACCAGGGTGATCAGGGCGGTGCGGTCGGCCGCCCAGCCCATCCGTCCGGCCAGTTTCAGGAACCGGGGCATCTGGCGGGCGACCGTCCCGAAGGTCACCCTGGCGCCCGCGAACTCGTGTCTGGCCCAGCCGTAGTCGTAGCGCATGGGGCCGCCGAAGAGCAGGTGCTCGCTCTCGGACGCCGCGGGCTCCGCCGCGCCCGTACCGCGTGTGGTCATGCGTCTCCTGCCGTGGGGCCAGCCGGACTTCGCTCCTGCGCCGAACGGCAGTGTCCGCCCTCGGCGGCCGTCGCGGACGGATTCCGGGCGGGATCAGCCGATCGGGTGAGTCCGCTCCTCCCGTACGGCCGGGAGCGGCTGCGGAGCGCGGGCGGGCCGCCCGAGGACGACGCCGGCCAGGACGAGGGCCAGGCCGCACAGTTGCTGGAGCGTCAGGGCCTCCCCCGCGAGCGCGGTGCCGAGCAGGACGCCGGTGACGGGGTTGAGCAGGCCTATCAGCCCGACCGTCCCGGCGGGCAGGTGCCGCAGGCCGGTGAACCAGACGGTGAAGGCCAGCGCGGTCGCGACGAGGGCGACGTACCCGAAGGCGAGCAGCGCGGACGGGGACAGCGCGGGCGGGCGGCCCTCCACGACGGCGGCGACCGGCAGCAGGAACAGGCCCCCGGCGGTGAGCTGCCAGGCGGTGGAGGCGAGCACGTCGGTGCCGTCGGTGTTCCAGCGCTTGGCGAGGATGTGGCCGAAGGAGGACACCAGCATGGCGGAGGCCGAGGCGAGGACGCCGGGCACGCTCAGGGTGCCCGCGCCCGTGAGCAGCATGAGGCAGACCCCGCCGAGGCCGATCGCGGCGCCGGCGAGGTGGGCGCGGCCGGGGCGTTCGCCGACGAGGGGCCAGGCGATGAGCATCATGGCGAGCGGGGCGACGGCCATGACGGTCGAGGCGATGCTCGTCGCGAGCAGCTGGGAGGCGGCGTAGACGAGCACGAAGAACACGCCGACGTTGAGCACACCGAGCACGGCGGAGCGCCCCCACCAGGCGCCGCGCGGGCGCCGACGGCACAGGGCGAGCAGCACGAGTCCGGCGGGCAGGGCGCGCAGGGCGGCGCCGTAGAGGGGGCTGTGGGGCGGCAGGAACTCGTGGGTGACGTAGTAGTTGGCGCCCCAGGCCACGGGGGCGAGGGCGGTGAGCGCGACCCAGCGCAGATTGGCTTCCATGGAAGGAAATATAGCTTCTCGGGAAGCTATGATGGTCGGCATGGACGCCCCGCAGCCGAACGACCCGTACCCGCCGGACCGCGTGGCCCGCATCCAGGCCGACTGGCACCGCGAGCGCCCCGACCTGGACGTCTCCTCCCTCGGCGTGATCGGCCGGCTGCACCGCCTCGCCGACCACCTCACCGAGGAGCTCTGCCTCGTCTACAAGCGCTACGGCCTCGGCGAGGGCGAGTTCGACGTCCTGTGCGCGCTGCGCCGCGCCGGCGAGCCGTACGAGCGCGCGCCCGGCGAGCTCGCCGCCCACACCATGGTCACCACCGGCGCGATGACCAAGCGGATCGACCGCCTGGAGCGGGCCGGGCTCGTCACCCGCCGCCGCGCCGCCGACGACCAGCGCGGCCGGATCGTCGCCCTGACCGGGCCCGGCCGCGAGCTGATCGACCGGGCCTTCGCCGAGCACATGCGCAACGAGCGCCGCCTCCTCGGCGCGCTGACCCCCGCCGACCGGGAGGCGCTGGAGCGGGTGCTCACCGGCTGGGTCTCGCAGGTGGAGAACCCGGCCCTCGGCGCATGATCGCCAACTCGCATAGAGTGCAGCCGTTCCAGCCCGTTCCAGCCCGCGCCTCCCGAGGAGACGATCACCGCATGGACCGCGTCACCCTGATCACCGGCGGCTCGACCGGCATCGGCGCCGCCACCGCCCGCGCCCTGCTGAAGCAGGGCCACCGAGTGGCCGTCACCGGGCGGGGCGCCGACAAGCTCGCCGCCTTCGCCGCCTCGACCGGGGCACCCGCCGGCTCGCTGCTGACCGTCCCCGGCGACGCCGCCGACGCGCAGGACGTCGCCGAGGCCGTACGGCAGGCGGTGGACGCCTGGGGCCGGCTGGACAACGTGATCGCCAACGCCGGGTTCTCCCTCCCCGGGAACCTGGAGAGCCACTCCCCCGAGGACATGCGCGCCATGGTCCTCACCAACGTCCTCGGCCCGGCCCTGCTGGTGCAGCGGGCCCTGCCGCACCTGCGGGAGTCCCGGGGCCGGATCATCATCGTCGGCTCGGTGGCGGGCGTGCGCAACACCCCCGGCAACCTGTACTCCGTCACCAAGTGGGCGGCGCACGCGCTCGCCGAGAACACCCGGCAGCTGGTCGCCGGGGACGGCATCGGCGTGACCGTCGTCGCCCCCGGGGTCGTGGACACCCCGTTCTGGAGCGAGCGCGGCGGCACCCCCGAGGCCACGCCGGTGCTCACCGCCGAGCAGATCGCCGACACCATCGTCTTCGCCGTCAACCAGCCCGAGGGCGTGACGGTCAACCAGCTGACCGTCCGGCCGACCGGCCAGGTCAACTGACGTACGGGGCACCGGAAGCCGCGCGCTGACGCGCAAGAGCGCCGCCCCGCTGTGGGCAGCGGGGCGGCGCGTCCACTACTTCGGCTTGTAGCCCGCCTGGATCTTCCCGTACGCGAAGTCGGGGGCGTCCCTCTTCGCCTCCCACCCGGAGAGGCACCCGAGGTTCTTCTCCTCCGCGAACGTCCTCAGGGCCTTGTGGTCCTGAAGCGTCCATTCGAAGGTGCCCTCCTTTCCGTACATGGGGCATGCTCCGATGTGCCGCCAGGCCTCGGCGTCAGTGAGCCCGAAGGCGTCCTTCACGCTCCCGTGGACCGCCTCCAGCGCCTCTTTGGCGGATGCCCAGGGGATGTACTCGACCAGCGCGTTCACCAGGGCCGGAGTGACCTTTGCGTTGTGGAGGTCCTTCAGGAGCTTGAGCCCGAAGTCGGTGAGCTTGAAGCGTCCGTTGTTGTCCTTGTCGACCTCAAGGCTGTAGGAGACCCGCAGACTCGGGTATTTCTTGAGCAGGCCGGCCACCAGGACCGCATTGCGCTGCCGCACTGCACTCCTGCTGACTTCCCCTTCGAGGTCGAAGTTGATGTGGTCGACCGCATAGCCGTCGATGACGGCCTGATATCCCTTGAGCAGGACCGCAGAATCGTCGATCTGGTACTCGGGGGCGATCGGCTTGCTGCCGCCGAAGCTGATGACAGGAACACCTCCACCTTTTTTGAAGGCGTCGATCTCCTCCTTGAAATGGCTCGGCGCGGGGTCAGGACTCAAGCCCGCCCAAGTGAAATCCGTGGCCCCTTCACTCACTCCGACGAATGCCAGGGCGAACGCCTTGATGCCACTGCCCGTGGAATACGTGCTCAGGGTGTAGGTCCGACCGATCGTCATGTCCACATACGGCATGACGGGAACATCCCACTTCTCCGACACTTCTGCCTCCTTCTCCGACCGGGCGAGGCGGGTCGGCCGACCACTGCGACCGCACCCGCCCGTCACGCCGAACGGTCGTCAGCTGTCGTCAACCATGTAGGAGTAGGACTTGAAGCTCAGCACCGGGTCACCGCTCTTCGGGGCAACCTTCTGCTTGTCCCCCCAAGGGCCGTCCTTGCTGTCGTAAACGACGATCGCCTTCTTCTCGGAGTGGTTGTACACCGACGTGAACGCCGGCAGACCCACCCACTTGTTGGACGGCTCCTCCGCCCTCACCAGCTTGTCGTAGTTGTATCCCTCATAGAAGCAAACCTTGCCCGCCGGGCAATCCTTGGGTGCTTCACCCATTCGATCCTCCTGGTGCTCCGAGCCGCGGAAGAATTTCTGCGCGACCATGAACCGATATTCAAAGATCGTTCACTGACGATCGTCATCGGTGTTTCCAGAGGAGCACAGGCGGATGGGGGCGGCCACTCGCATCGCGTGTTCCAGCGAGGCCGGAACCCGCCGGGAAAGCGGTCGCAGGGGCCTCGGGCAGGAAAGCCCGGATGCTTTCTGACCAGGCGCGATGCGAGTCCCGCGAAGGCGCGCGGGACCGGTCGGGGAGAGCACCCGAAGGATGCAGTCCACTCGAAGTCGCCGAGATCCGGCGGGCTCAGTCCTCGTCCATCCTGGACAGGGCGTCGCTGATCAGCCGGGTCGCGAAGTCGTGGTCGTCCCCCGCGACCCGGTTGACGTGCTCCGCCGTCATCACGGCCAGGGCCTCCAGCGGGTTCATCTCCGCCTTCGTCCAGGGCCCGTACTGCGCCCGCCACAGGTTGGGGCTCAGGCCGGTTCCGGCGGCGACGAGGAGGCCGGTCATGGTGGGGACGACCTCGGGCCTGAAGGTCTTGGGCATCATCCGCATCGTGCTGACCAGCGCCGGGACGACGTCCTCGACCACATCGCGGTCGTGGTCCTCGCAGGCTGCCCTGAGCCAGGTCATGTAGAGGTAGATCACGGTGCACGTGCCGTCCACCAACTCCGCGAGCCCACGGGCCCCGAGGGAGGCGGTCACCTGACGGACCAGGGCCTCCTGGCGGGCGTCCGTGGCGCCCCTGCCCTCGTAGACGGATTTCAGCCGGGAGTCGATCACCATCAGCGCCGTGCCGACGTCGCCGATGGGGGCGGATTCGGGACCACAGGTCGATGCCACTGTCTTCTCCTCTGACCGTTACGGCAGGTGGTGTTCCGCACCCGCAGCGTAGGCGGACGACCCGTTCCGCAGACGGGATTCGCCCCACCTTCACCCGTGCGTGCGACGGACCGTCAGCGGGCCCTGACGAGGAATCCCTCGACCGTGGCCGTGAACGCCCGCGGGTCGTCCAGCCACGGGTAGTGTCCGGCGCCCGGCTGGACGGCGAGGGTCACCGCGGGGAAGAGCGACGCGGCCCCGGCGGCGGCCTCTGCGGTGGGCCACAGGTCGACCTCGCCCACGAGGAGCAGCACGGGGCAGGCCAACTCCCCCAGACTTGCCAGCAGTTGCGCGGTGTCGGGCGTGTAGTCCCGGTAGAAGTGCTCGCTGACGGGCAGTGCGCGCTGGGCCGGATCGGCGGCGGCGTGGGCGCGGGCCGCCGCGTCCCAGCGGCCGTACATCAGCGGCTCGAAGGCGAGGCGGTACGGCGCGGCCTCCGCGAAGCTGGTCGCCGTCGTCATGTGCCGGTGCGCCTCCACGGCCTCGGCGTGCCAGGGCTCGGACGCGCGGGAGGCGATCACCTGCTCGACGCCGGTGTCGGAGGGCAGTCCGACGCCCGCGAAGGAGGGGTCGACGAGGGTCAGGCTGCTCAGCCGGTCGGGGTGGGCGGCGGCGTAGAGCATGGCGAGGCTGCCGCCGGCGGAGTGGCCGAGCAGGTCGACGCGCTCCAGGCCGAGGTGGCGGCGCAGCGCCTCGACGTCGGCCACCAGCCGGTCGACGCGGTAGGTGTCCGGGTCGGCGGGCGTCCCGGAGGCTCCGGTGCCGCGGGTGTCGGGCAGGATCAGGGTGCGGTGGGCGCCGAGCCCGCCGAGGTCCCCGAGGTACTCGGCGGCGCGGCCGGGGCCGCCGGGGAGGCAGAGCAGCGGCGGGCCGTCGCCGAGGGTGCGGAAGGCGAGCGTGGTTCCGTCGTACGAGGTGATGAACTCCATGGCGGACAGCCTGTGGCGAGGTGTCCGGGACCGGCTACCGTTCAGCCACGGCTAAACGATCAGGAAGTGACGGGCGTGGCGGTGGAGATCCGGCTCTCGGCGGCCGAGGTGGCGCGGGTGCGGCTCGCGGTGTCACCGCTGGCCGAGACGGTGCTCGGGGTACGGGCGGCGCTCGGCGTCGGCGGGCACGAGGTGCACCGGCCGTGGGTGCGCGAGGCGGAGCGCGCGCTGGCCGGGGAGCCGGGGGCGCCGCTGCTGCGGGCGCTGCTGGAGGGCTGCCTGCCGTCCTTCCTGTTCCCGGTGCCGGAGGAGCGCCTGCCCGCCTTCGAGGCCGAACTGGCCGTCCTGCGGGCGACGGACCGGGCGTACGTCGCGGCGGAGTGCGCCGCCGCGCTGGGCGCCCGGGCCGCCGAACTGCCGGGGCCCCAGGAGCTGTTGGAGCGGGTCGGCGACGCGCTCGCCCGCCTCCACGCCCGGCTGCTGGCCCCGCACTGGGGCCGCATGCGGGCGGTGCTGGAGGCCGATCTGAGCCGGCGGGCGGTGGCCCTGGTCGACGGCGGGCTGGAGGGGCTCTTCGCGCAGCTGCACGCCGATGTGGTGTGGCGGGAGGGCGGGCTGGTGGTGCACGGGCGCCGCCGCGCGGGCTCGGTGTGGACGGTCGAGGCGCTCGGGCACGGGCTGGTGCTGATGCCCTCCGTCTTCGGCTGGCCCGACGTCATCGTGGACTACTCCCCGCGCACCGCCGCCTCCGTCCGCTACCCGGCCGCCGGGGTCGGCCTCCTCTGGGAGCGGCCCAGGGCGACCTCCTCCGGCCTGGACGCCGTCCTCGGGCGCACCCGCGCCGCCCTCCTCGCCGCCCTCGGCGAACCCCTGAGCACCCCCGACCTGGCCACCCGCCTCGATGTCACCCCCGGCGCCGTCTCCCAGCACCTCGGCGCCCTCCGCGGCGCCGGCCTGGTCACCACCCGCCGCACCGGCCGCACCGCCCTGCACCTGCGCACGTCCACGGCCACCACCCTCCTCGGCGAGACCGCCCGTTCGTAGGTTGCCCCCGGGCCGTCCCGCTTGGCACGATCGGTGCTGATCAGCAGGTCAGAGCCGTGGAGACAGGTGGAGACAGGTGGAGACGGGGGCAGGGGTGGACTGGTCGGGGGTGCGCGAGCGGGTCCTGGCGCTGCGGGAGGCGCCGTCCGCCGGGAAGGTGTTCGGCGCGTCCGGGCACGGCTTCCGGCTGGAGCCGCCGCTGAGCGAGAGCGACGTGGCCTCGGCCGAGGCGGAGTTCGGGGTCGCGTTCCCCCCGGCGTACCGCGGCTTCCTCCTGGAGGTGGCCGCGGGCGGCGCCGGGCCCGACTACGGCCTCCACCCGCTCCGCCGCGACGCGCAGGGGTGGCACTGGGCCGACGAGCGCGGCCACCGCGAGGTCAACCCGCTGCTGGCGCGGCCCTTCCCGTCCGCCGCCGAACGCGACCGCTGGGAGGAGGACTACGACGCCCGCGAGCCGCGCGAGCAGGACTTCCCGGACGAGGAGTCGTACCGCGCGGCCTTCGACGCCCGGGACGAGGAGTGGGAGCGGATCTCCGAGGCGATGACGGCCGGAGCCGTCCGCCTCGGCCACCAGGGCTGCGGCTACTACACCTGGCTCACCGTCACCGGCCCGCGCAGCGGCAGCCTGTGGAACGACCTCCGGGCGGCCGACTCGGGGTTCGAGGAGGTCGACCTCGGGCCGGAGGGCACCGACTTCCGTGTCTGGTACCTGAACTGGCTCGCCCGGGCCGCCCGCGAGGCGCACGTCGCCTCCTCGGGTCGGCCCGGACGCCACAGCTAGGGCCCGTCCTACCTCGTCCCCGCGTAGCGGCTCGCCGGGCGGGCCAGGCCGAGGTGGCCGCGCAGGGTCGTGGCCTCGTAGGCGGTGCGGAAGGCGCCGCGGCGCTGGAGTTCGGGGACGAGGCCCCTGGTGATCTGCTCCAGGTCGTGCGGCAGGGTGCCGGGGCGCAGGCGGTAGCCGTCGAGGCCGGCCTCGCGCCATTCCAGGAGGAGGTCGGCGAGCTCGGTGGGCGTGCCGGTGAACACCTCGGCGTCGGAGGCGAGTTCGGCGCCGTCGAGTTCGTCGAGGCGGGCCTTGCGCGCGGCGGCGGCGCCCGGTTCGCCGTCCAGGAAGACGAGAACCTCGGCGAAGCGCAGCAGCGGCCACGCCCCGAGGTCGCGCCCGGCGGCGGCCACGGCCTCGTCCACCTGCCCGAGGACGGCGGCCGTGCCCTCCCACGAGTGCGGGGTGATGAGGACGAGGTCGCTGGAGCGCGCCGCGAACGCGTACGGGACGGAGGCGTGGGCCAGGCTGGTCACCAGGGGCTGGCCCTGCGGGGAGCGCGGGGTGATGGAGGGGCCGCGCACCGAGAAGTGCTCGCCGGTGAAGTCGACGTGGTGGATCCGGTCGCGGTCGACGAACCGGCCGGTGGCCGCGTCGCGGATCTCGGCGTCGTCCTCCCAGCTGTCCCACAGCCGCCGGGCGGCCTCCACCACGTCCACGGCCTCGTCGAAGAGCGGGCGCATCCGCCAGGCGATGAGCTCCGGGTCGCGGACGTCCTCCTCGGTGAGCTGCGGCGTCGTGCGGCGGCCGACGTGGGCGGCGTCGGCGGCGCGGGAGGCGATCTGCGGGCGCACCCCGGCGCGGCCCTCGCTGGCGTGGTCGAGGGTGGCGATGTTCACGGCCGTGTGGAAGGGCTCGGTGTGGGTGACGTTGACGGTCGGGACGAGGCCGAGCCGGGTGGTGAGCGGCGCCAGGAAGGAGGCGATCAGCGCCGCGTCCAGGCTGCCGCGGACGCGGCCGGTGTCCTCGTCGGGCCGGTGGAAGGCGGTGGTCTGGAGGCCGAGCGCGTCCTCGACGGTGACGAAGTCGAGCAGGCCGCGTTCGGCCTCGGCGGCGAGGTCGGCCCAGTAGGCGGCGGTGAACAGTTCGCCGGGCCGGGCGCCCTCGGCCCGCCAGGCGGCCGGGTGCCAGCCGGCGCCGTCGAGGGCGACGGCGAGGTGCAGCGGGGGCGGGGTCACGGGGTCTGTCCCTTCTCCAGGGGCGCGAGCCCCAGGTGGTCGCGCAGTGTCGTGCCGGTGTACGCGCGCCGGTGCACGCCCTTGTCCTGGAGCAGCGGCACGACCCGGTCGACGAACTCGTCCAGGCCGGTCGGGGTGAGGTGCGGGACGAGGACGAAGCCGTCGGCGCCGTCGGTCTGCACGAAGTGGTCGATCCGGTCGGCGACGGTCTGCGGGGAGCCGACGAAGGTCTGCTGGGCTCCGTCGACCTCGATGACCAGGTCGCGGATGCTCAGCCCGCGCTCCTCGGCGAGGGCGCGCCAGCGGCGGGCGGTCTCGGCGCGGTCGCGGCGGAAGACGGAGTGGCCCTTGAGGGTCTGCGCCTCGCCGTCGGGGTCGATGTCCGGCAGCGGGCCGTCCGGGTCGTAGGCGGAGAGGTCGCGGCCCCAGACGGCCTCCAGGTGGGCGATCGCCGTCCGGGGGCTGACCTGGGCGCGGGTGATCTCGGCGGCGAGGGCCTTCGCCTCCTCGTCGGTGTCGGCGACGACGACGCTGGCCGTGGGCAGGATCTTCAGCTGCTCGGGCGTGCGGCCGTGGTCGGCGAGGCGGCGCTTGACGTCCCGGTAGAACTCCCGGGCCTGGTCGAGCCGGTTGTACTTGCTGAAGATCACCTCGGCCTCGGCGGCGGCGAACTCGCGGCCTGCGTCGGAGTCCCCGGACTGGATGATCACCGGGTGGCCCTGCGGGGAGCGGGGGGTGGTGAAGCGTCCGGAGATGTCGAAGTGCCGCCCCCGGTGGGCGAATCGGCCGACCCCGGGCCGTACGTACTCCCCCGACGCCGCGTCGGCGCGGACGTCCCCGTCGGCCCAGCTGTCCCACAACTCCCGTGCCGTGGTGAGGAACTCGGCAGCCCGGCTGTAGCGGTCGCGCTCCTCCAGGAAGGCGCCGCGCCGGAAGTTCTCGCCGGTGAAGGCGTCAAAACTGGTGACGATGTTCCAGGCGGCGCGCCCACCGCTGAGGTGGTCCAGGGTGGCCAGCCGGCGGGCGAGTTCGTAGGGCTCGTTGAAGGTGGCGTTGACGGTCGCGGCGAGGCCCAGCCGGCTGGTGACGGCGGCCAGGGCGGTCAGCTGGGTGAGGTTGTCGGGGCGGCCGACCACGTCCAGGTCGTAGACCTCGCCCTTGTGCTCGCGCAGGCGCAGGCCCTCGGCGAGGAAGAAGAAGTCGAACAGGCCGCGTTCGGCGGTCCGCGCGAGGTGGCGGAAGGACTCGAAGGCGATCTGGCTCTTCGAGCGCGGGTCGGCCCACAGGGTGATGTTGTGGATCGCGGGCAGCTGCACCGCGAGGTGCACCTGGCGGCGTCCGGGGGGCAGGGGTTGGGGCATGAGAGAGATCCTCCGGAGGGAGTCGCGTCGGACGGGTCGTGGGGCGGTCTCGTCAGGGGCGCGCCAGGTCCGCCGCCGGCCTCTTGGCCGGGAAGCCGTGGCCCCGGGCGAGCACCACCACGGCGATCACCGGCAGCATCAGCAGCAGCGCGCTCCGGGGCAGGGCGTCCGTCCCGCTCACGTCCAGCAGCACGCCGCCGATCACACCGCCGCCCGCCATCGCCACGTTCCACAGCGTCACCAGCATGGCCTGCGCCGCGTCCGCCGCCTCCTCGCCGCCTGCCTCGCCCGCCGCGGTCTGCAGCAGGGTCGGCACGCCGCCCCAGCCCAGGCCCCACAGCACGGCGGCCACGTACACCAGCGCGCTCCGGTCGGCGAGCAGCGCCAGCACCGCCGCGGCCACGGCGACCAGCAGCGCGCCGGCCACGGTCAGCGCCCGCAGGCGGCGGTGGATCTGCGCGCCGACGATCCAGATGCTCGCCAGCGAGGCCGCACCGAACACCAGCAGCACGAGGTCCGTGTTACCGCCCATCCCGAGGTGGTCGAGGAAGGTGGCGATGTACGCGTAGATGATGGTGTGCGCCAGCACGAACACCAGGGTGACGAACAGGATCGCGGCCACACCGGGCACCCGCAGGGCGTGCAGCATCCTCGGCCGCTCACCGCGCGCCTGGCCCGCGAAGTCCGGTACGGCGGCGGCGATCCAGGCCAGCAGCAGCAGGGTCAGCGCCGTCATCACCAGGAACGCCACCCGCCACCCGGCCACCTTGCCGAGGAACGTCCCGGCCGGCACGCCCACCGACAGCGCCACCGGGATGCCCGCCATCGCGATGGCGATCGCCCGGCCCTGCAACTGCGGCGGGGCCAGCCGCCGCGCGTACCCGGCCAGCAGCGCCCAGGCCACGCCCGCCGCGATGCCCGCGACGAACCGGGCCACCATGGTCAGGCCGTAGACGGAGGACACGGCGGTGACGGTGTTGGCCACGGCGAAGCCGGCCATCGAGGTCAGCAGCAGCCGCTTGCGGCGCCAGGCGGAGGTCAGCGCCGTCAGCGGGATGGCGGTGAGCGCCGTGCCGAGCGCGTAGATCGTGACCGTCTGCCCGGTCGCGGACTCGCTCACGCCCAGGTCGCGGCTCATCGCGGGCAGCAGGCCGGCGGGCAGGGTCTCGGTGAGGCTGGTGAGGAAGACGGCGGTGGCCAGGGCCAGCAGGGCGAGCATCGGCAGCTTCTGCGCCTCTGCGCCCTGCGGTGGCGCCGCCCGGTCGGTCTTCGCCGCCGAATCGGCTGCGGTGCTCATGGAGGTGCTCCAGGGTTGTCGCGGACGGGAGTTGTGGACGGGAGTTGTGGTGGGACGCGGGCCTCAGGGTGAGCCGAGGCCGCCGTCGACGGGCAGGCGGGCGCCGGTGGTGAAGGTGGCCTCCGTCGCCAGGAACAGCGCGGCCCGGGCCACCTCCTCGACGGCGCCGAGGCGGCCCATCGGCGGCAGGGGAACGGCGCCGCCGGGCGCCTCGATACAGCCCGGCGCCACGGCGTTGACGCGCACACCCCGGGAGACCAGCTCCCCGGCGAGCACGCGCACGGCGGCGGGCTCCGGCTCGGGCGCCGTCAGCACGACCGCGCCGCCGTCCCTCAGGTGTGCCAGCAGCGGACGGGCGGTGGCCACGGTGTCGGCGAACAGCAGGTCGACACCCTCCGGCCCCAGGCCGGCGCCCAGCTCCGACGGGGCCACCACCCGGGCGCTGGAGCCCAGTTCGGCCTCCGGCCCCTCGACGTCGCGAGCCGTCAGCACGACCCGGGCGCCGCCCTCCACCAGCCGCTTGGCGATGGCCAGGCCGATCCCGGTGGCCTCCGCCTCCCCGACCACGACGGCCGTCCGGCCCGCGTACCTGGTCATGCGCTCGCTCCCTCGCGTACCGGAGCGCACGCTGCGACCCGGCCGCCACGAGAGTGCGCCGGGCCGCTTCGGGAAACCTTCGGACCGGCTGACGGCCGCTTCGGGGCCGCCCCCGAGGGCCCTGAACCGGGCGGCCGTCCAGCGGCGAGATCACGCTGACGTACAGTGACGCGCATGCGGTTCGGGGTGCTCGGCCCACTGACGGTGTGGGACGACGACGGGGTGGCCATCAGCGTTCCGGAGACGAAGGTCCGGGCGCTGCTCGCCGACCTGCTCGCCCACGACGGCGGCCCGGTCTCCGCCGGCCGCCTCATCCTCGACCTCTGGGGCGACAACCCGCCCGGGCGTCCCACGGGCTCCCTCCAGGCCAAGGTCTCCCAACTGCGCCGGGCCCTCGGCCGCGACCGCGTCGTCCACCAGCCCGCCGGCTACCGCCTCCACCTCGACGCCGACACCGACGAGATCGACGCCGCCCGCTTCCTCCGCCTGGCCGACCGCGCCCGCGGGGCCGCCGACCCCGCCGCCCGGGCCGCCCTCCTCACCGAGGCCCTCGACCTGTGGCGCGGCCCCGCCTACGCGGACTTCGCCGACCAGGAGTTCGTCCGCGCCGCCGCCGACCGCCTCACCGAACAGCGCCTCACCGTCCTCGAGGAACAGGCCGAGGCCCGCCTCGCCGCCGGCGACCACGCCCTCCTCACCGGCGAACTCGCCGACCTGACCGCCCGCCACCCCCTGCGCGAACGCCTGCGCGCCCTCCAGATCCGGGCCCTCTACGCCTCCGGCCGCCAGAGCGAGGCGCTCGCCGCGTACGAGGACCTGCGCACCCGCCTCCTCGACGACCTCGGCGTCGACCCGAGCCCCGAACTCGCTGCCCTGCACCGGGCGGTGCTGCGCCAGGCGCCTGAACTGACCCCCGCCCTACTCCCCACCGCCTCCTCCCACCTGCCCGCCTCCCTCACCCCGCTCATCGGCCGCGACGAGGCCCTCGCCCACCTCGCCCGACTCCTGCGCACCGCCCGCCTGGTGACCCTCAGCGGCCCGGGCGGCGTCGGCAAGACCCGCCTCGCCGTCGCCGCCGCCGACGCCGTCCGCTGCGAGGACCTGCCCGACGGCACCTGGTTCGTCGAGTTCTCCGGCCTGCGCCACGGCACGGCCACCGAACTCGCCCAGGTCGTCGCCTCCACCCTCGGCATCAGCGACCACGCCCCCGCCGCCCTGTCCGTCTCCGGCACCGGCAGCCCCTCCCCCGCCCACCACCTCGCCTCCGTGCTACGCGACCGGCGCGCCCTGCTCGTCCTCGACAACTGCGAACACGTCGTCGACGCCGCCGCCGACCTCGCCACCCTCCTGCTGAGCACCGCACCCGGCCTGCGCGTGATGACCACCAGCCAGGAACCCCTCGGGCTCCCCGGCGAGGAGGTGTTCCTCGTCGAACCACTGCCCACCGAGGAGGCCGTACGGCTGTTCACCCAGCGCGCCGCCGCCGCGGCCCCCGGCTTCTCCCCGGCCCCCTCCGACCTGGCGGCCGTCGCCGAGATCTGCCGCCGCCTCGACGGCATCCCGCTCGCCCTCGAACTCGCCGCCACCCGCGTACGGGCCCTGGGCGTCCACGAGTTGGCCGCCCGCCTCGGCGACCGCTTCCGGCTCCTCACCACCGGCCGGCGCGGCGCCCCCGGACGCCAGCAGACCCTGCGCGCCGTCATCGACTGGAGCTGGGAACTCCTCAGCGCCCCCGAACGCATCGTCCTGCGCCGCCTCGCCGCGTTCAGCGACGGCTGCGACCTCCGGGCCGCCGAAGCCGTCTGCGCGGGCGACGGCGTCACCGCGCCCGAAGTGCCCGAGCTGCTGATCCGGCTCGTCGACCGCTCCCTGGTCGTCGTCGTCCCCGGCCCCACCGGCCCCCGCTACCGCCTCCTCGAATCCGTCGCTGCCTACGCCACCGAACGCCTCCACGAGATGGAGGACCTCACCGCCGTCCGCGACCGCCACCTCGCCCACTACCTCGCCCTCGCCGAACGCGCCGAACCCGAACTGCGCCGCGCTGGACAGCGCTCCTGGCTCACCCGCCTCGACGCCGAATCCGGCAACCTCCTCGCCGCCCTGGACGAGGCGCTGCGCCGCGCCCCCGCCGAGGCCGTCCGGCTCGCCACCGCGCTCGCCTGGTGGTGGCTCGTCCGCGGCCGCCTCACCCAGGCACGGCGCAGCCTGCGCGCCGTCCTCGACGCGGCCCCGCCGTCCGGGACCGCCGAACTCTCCACCCTCCACACGGCGTTCACCCTCCTCACCGGCGCCCACGACCCCGCCACCCCCGCCCCGGACGGCGACGGCCTCTGCGACCCCACCCGCCGCGCCCGCGCCCTGTGGCTCTGCGCGTACGGCCTCTTCAGCGCCGGAGCCGTCGACGCCGGCGCCGACCTCAACGACCGCGCCCTCGCCCTCTTCACCGCCTCCGGCGACCAGTGGGGCACCGCCGCCGCCCTCGGCCTGCGCGCCACCCTCGCCCTCATCCGCGGCGACCTCGACGGCCTCGGCCGCGACGGGCTGCGCAGCGCCGCCCTCTTCCGCGAACTCGGCGACCGCTGGGGCGAACTCCAGACCGTCTCCCCCCTCGCCGCCCTCGCCGAGATCAAGGGCGACTACCAGGAAGCCGAACACCGCCAACTCGACGGCCTGCGCATCGCCCGCGAACTCGACCTCGCCGCCGAGGTCTCCGCCCGCACCTCCGGCCTCGGCCGCCTCGCCCTCCTCGCCGGCGACTGGGACCGCGCCCGCGACCTCCACGAACAGGCCCGCCGCGGCGCCACCGAACAGGGCTACAAGTACGGCGAGATCCACGCCGAGATGGGCCTCGCCCTCGGCGCCCGCCGCTCCGGCGACCTCGACGCCGCCGAAACCCACCTCCACCACCTGCGCGACGGCTACGCCGACGTCTCCTCCCTCGCGGGCGACCACCTCGTCCACGCCGAACTCGGCTTCCTCGCCGAACTCCGCGGCGACGCCGCCGCCTCGGCCGCCCACCACCTCCGCGGCCTCGCCGTCGCCCACACCCTCGCCGAACCCCGCGCCCTCGCCCTCTCCCTCGAAGGCCTCGCCGGCGCCGCCAGCCTCCACCCCACCCCCGAGGCCGCCCACACCGCCGCCCTCCTCCTCACCGCCGCCGACACCGCCCGCCGCACCGTCGACGCCCCTCTCCCCCTGGCCGAACGCACCGACGTCAACCGCATCACCACCCGCCTCGGCCCCACCCCCCAGGTCCCCCACCTCCCTCCGGCCCAGGCCCTCCACGCCGCCGCGGCGGTGCTGGCGGCTCTGGCCTTTCGGTAGGCTTCGCGACGGACAACTCGCGCTGCAGCAAAAAGAGACGACACCCACTCGAACTGAATCAACGGGCACCCCCTGACGCCCATCCCCCAGCTCACAAAGCCTCCGCCCCGCGCCCGCGGGGATCGCTCCCAGGAGGAGATCGCGGAGAGCTTGGCCCGGAGCTCCGCCCCGCGCTCGCGGGGATCGCTCCGGGCGCATCGGCTACGAGCTGCGTGACGGCTGCTCCGCCCCGCGCTCGCGGGGATCGCTCCATGAAGCCGGGCACGGGGAAGGCCACCTCGGCCTCCGCCCCGCGTGCCCGGGGATTACTCCTGGATCGCGAAGAGCTCCGGCGAACTTGCCTCCTCCCCGATCGCGGGGATCGCTCCCAGGCCGTGACATCGTTGACCGCGCCGCCGAACTCCGCCCCGCACACGCGGGGATCGCTCCATCTGCGTGGTCGCGGTCTGGAGGCAGAGCACTGCCCCGCGATCGCGGGGACCCCCGAGATCGGCCAGTCCGCTCCGCCCAGTGCCGGCTCCCCCGCCGCGCGGGGGAGCCGGCCGGCACCGCTCCGTCTACTCCACCGGTCCGATGAACGGACTATGGACTTTCTGAGACTCGGGACAGTAGCGGCCTGCGCTCACCGGCCGAGGGCCCCGGTCGGCCAGGCGGCGGAGGGGTCACGGGCGACGGAGTACCCGATCTCGAAGCCCGCGGCGGACATGAGCGTGTCGTTGACCTCGACGACGACGTCGGCCGGACTGGTCGCGGTGCGCACGATCCGCAGCAGCGGGGTACCCCGGGGCAGTTCGAGGGCTTCGGCCTCGTCGGGGGCGGGCATGCGGGCGCTGATCGTCTCGTGCCAGGACAGCGGGCCGTGGCCGAGGTCGTGCTCCAGCAGATCGTAGATGCCGCCGGGGCCGGTGTCCGGCTGCTCCAGACGGGTGCCGCGCGCAATGGCGGCGGGGAGGTAGCTGGTCGCGAGCTGGGTCGGGCGGTTGTCGGGGGCGCCCATCAGGCGGCCCCGATGCAGCACCTCCTCCAGCGGCCCGACGCCGAGCAGGACGGTGACGTCGCGCGGCGCCGGCCCCCAGCCGATGCCGGTGGGGCGCAGCGCGATCCAGTCCTGAGCGGCGGGGTCGAAGAAGTAGCCTCGTTCGTCCCGGAAGACCTGGCGGGCGCGGGTGAGGCGCTGGCGTTCGGGCAGGTCCCGGACGACGGTGCCGCGTCGGCGGACGACTTCGACGAGACCCTCCTCGACGAGGAGGGCGACGGCCTGGCGGACGGTGTCCTTGGCGATGCCGTACTGGGCGGCGAGGTCGGTGAGCTTGGGGAGGACGCTGTTGGGTGGGTAGGTGCCGTCGAGGATGGCGGTGCGCAGGTCGGCCGCGAGGCGGCGGTAAGCGGGTGTGGTCACGAAAGGCTCCCGGGGCGGTCGGCGGGGCAGACTGGTCCTATTAGTACTAGCCCTATTGACAGGCCATCGAACCTCTAGGACATTAGAGCTAGAACTAACGCTAAGTGGCCAAACTTACACGGACAGCTCACTCCGTTCGCACGAACCGCCGCCCGGAAGACCGCGAAAGGCGAGGGGCGAAAGCCCAACTCCCATGGAGAACAGCTGATCTGACGATTCGTCGGACCGGTGCGTCGCGCCGTAGTATGCGGCGCCATGAGCACCAAGAAGATCCTCGTCACCGGGGGCGCCGGCTTCATCGGCGCCAACTTCGTCCGCTACACCGCCGAGCACCGCCCCGAGTACCGCATCACCGTCCTGGACGCTCTCACCTACGCGGGCAACAAGGACAACCTGGCCGGCCTCGACGGTGTCGAGCTGGTCGTCGGCGACGTCTGCGACCGCGACCTCGTCGACCGCCTCACCGCCGACACTGACGTGGTCACGCACTTCGCCGCCGAGTCCCACGTCGACAACAGCCTGTACGACCCTGAGCCGTTCGTCCGCACCAATGTCCACGGCACGTTCACCCTGCTGGAGGCCGTGCGGCGCCACGGAAAGCGCCTGCACCACATCTCCACCGACGAGGTCTTCGGAGACCTCCCCGTCGGCAGCACCGACCTGTTCACCGAGAACAGCCCGCACAACCCCTCCTCGCCGTACTCGGCGACGAAGTCCGGCTCCGACATGCTGGTGCGCGCCTGGGCCCGCTCCTACGGCGTGCACGCCACCATCTCCAACTGCGCCAACAACTACGGCCCCTACCAGCACCCCGAGAAGTTCATCCCCCGTCAGGTCACCAACCTCCTGACCGGCGAACGCCCCCGCGTGTACGGCGACGGCACCAACGTGCGCGAGTGGACCCACGTCGACGACCACAACGCCGCCGTCCACACCATCCTCGACCATGGCACCGCAGGCGAGACCTACCTCATCGGCTCCTCCGCCGAGCGCTCCAACCGCGAGATCGTCGAGCTGATCCTCGAACTCCTCGGCCACCAGGCCGACGCCTACGACCACGTCGCCGACCGCCCCGGCCACGACCTGCGCTACGCCAACGACAGCTCCAAGCTCCGCGCCCTCGGCTGGAGGCCCCGCTACGGCGACCTCCGCCAGGGCCTCGCCGACACCATCGCCTGGTACCGCGACAACCAGCCCTGGTGGCAGACCCACAAGACCATCGCCGAGACCAAGTACGCCGAGATCGGGCGCTGACCCCCCGGACACGGGGCCGGCCGCCCGGGAAGGGAACCGACCCCGTGTCCACCAGGACCCTCATCGTGGGCGCCGGCATCACCGGCCTGCTCACCGCCCTGCGCCTGGCCCGCGCAGGCCACCACGTCACCGTCATGGACGCCGGCCGCATCGGCTCCGGCGCCACCGGCGCCAACCACGGCATGCTCCACTCCGGCGCCATGTACGCCCGCCAGTCCCCGCACGTCGTCACGGACTGCAAACACGCGGCCGAGTTCTACGCCCTCCTCGCCCCCGACGCCCACGTACCCGCCGACGACGCCGTCTACGTCCTCAACCCCGCCGACGAGCACGCCTTCCGCACCGCCCTGGACACCCACCACCTGCCCCACCGCACCGTCAAGGCCGCCGACCTGCCCCACCTGCGCCCCGACGCCCTCACCGGACAGCACCTGATCGCCGTCAACGAGCGCACGCTCTCCTCCCGCCGCCTCCTGCTGGCCGTCACCGCCCAGTGTCTGGCCGCCGGAGTGCGCCTCGTCCTCGGCACAGCCGCCCACGCCGTCCACGCCCCCGGAACCCACGCGAGCGCCGTCGTCACCGGCGACGGCAACCACCTGACCGCCGACCACATCGTCCTCGCCGCCGGCCTGGGCACCGCCCGCCTCCTCGCCGGCCTCGGCTCCGTCCACGCCGCCGACCTGCACTCCCGCCTCGACATGATGATGCACCTGCCCGGCCACCTGCCCGCAGGCGTCATCTACACCCACCAGGGCGGCCCCGTCGTGATGCCCGCCCACGGCGCCGTCCTCGCCTCCCTCTACGGCGGCGTCCAGCCCCCCGTCACCGGGTGCCGCTCCTACCCCGTCACCTGCGAGCGCACCGAACTCCTCCTCCACCAGCTCGGCCGCCTCCTCGAACCCGGCACCGTCGACCTGCCCAACGCCACCGCCTACGCGGTCGGCAAGACCGACTACACCGCCACCGCCGACACCCTCGCCGGACGCTTCAACCCCGGCTGGCACGTCATCAACCACGCCCGCAGTGAGGGCGTCCCCGGCCTGCACACCGTCCTGCCCGGCAAGATGACCCTCGCCGGCCACGCCTCCGCGCACTTCGCCGCCCAGATCCTCGGCCACCCCGTGCCCCTGCTCATCCACCCCCGCCCCGCCGTCGACGTCCCCGCCGGCCTGGTCTCCGTCGAACCCTGGGCCCCGGCCCTGGTTTCCTGAGGAGCAGCACCGTGCACACGACGATCCCGCCCTTCCGTGCCGAGTTCACCACCGCCCAGAAGGCCGACTTTCTCACCGCCGCCGCCCAGATCCTCGACTCCGGCCGCCTCACCCTCGGCCCCTACACCCGCCGCCTCGAAGACACCTTCGCCGCCCTCACCGGCACCAGCCACACCATCGCCGTCTCCTCCGGCACCAACGCCCTCGAGATCACCCTGCGCGCCCGGGGCCTCACCGGCGCCGACGTCCTGGTCCCCGCGAACACCAACTACGCCACCGCCGAAGCCACCATCCGAGCCGGCGCCCGCCCCGTCCTCTACGACACCGCGCTCACCGCCACCCTCGAGGCGATCGACACCGCCCGCACACCCCGCACCCGCGCCGTGATCCTCGTCCACATCGGCGGCCACATCACCCCCGACCTCGACAAGATCACCCACTACGCCGCCACCCACAACCTCACCATCGTCGAAGACGCCGCCCACGCCCACGGCTCCGCCACCAACGGCCGCCCGGCCGGCTCCCTCGGCACCGCCGCCGCGTTCTCCTGCTTCGCCACCAAGATCCTCACCACCGGCGAAGGCGGTCTCATCACCACCGACGACCCCCGCCTCGCCCAACTCACCCGCCAGTACCGCGACCAGGGCAAGCACCCCGACAACGGCCTCAACACCGTCTTCGGCAGCGCCTGGCGCCTGCCCGAACTCTCCGCCGCCCTCGGCCTCGCCCAGATCACCCACGCCCCCACCCCCATGCAGCGCGGCCACGACCTCCTCGTCACCTACGCCCAGCACATCCACCACCCCCAGGTGACCATCCCCTTCGAACCCGGCCACCGCTACAGCGGCCACAAGGCGATCGCCCAGCTCCCCACCCCCGCCCTGCGCAACCACCTCCACCAGCACCTCGTCACCACTGGCATCGCCCCCGCCCGCGGCGTCTACGACCACCCCCTCCACCACCAACCAGCCCTCGGCCTGACCGGCACCTACCCCCTCGCCGACCACTTCGCCGAAACCCACTTGTGCCTGCCCCTGTGGCCCGGCATCACCCCCGACCAACAGCGCCATATCATCGACACCGTCAACACCTGGCAACCTCCTCACCACCAGAACTGACAGAGGGCGGGGAGGCAGCCCTCCCCACCGTCGGCCCCGCGCTCGCGGGGATCGCTCCTGGTACTCCACGGTGATCAGCTCGCCCGGCTGCTCCGCCCCGCACTCGCGGGGATCGCTCCATCTGTGTGGTCGCGGTCTGGAGGCAGAGCACTGCCCCGCACTCGCGGGGATCGCTCCTGCATCGGGCCGACCGCCGCGTCGTACTTCGACTCCGCCCCGCGCTCGCGGGGATTGCTCCGTGAAGAAGTTCTCCCCGATGAATCGCGCTGTCGGCCCCGCGCTCGCGGGGACCTCTCCGAGATCGGCCAGTCCGCTCCGTCCGGTGCCGGCTCCCCCGCCGTGCGGGGGAGCCGGCCGGCACCGCCCCGGCCGACCCCACCGGTCCGATGAACGGACTCCCCTATCAGACTCCCGTCAAGCACCGCCACCCCCGGCGAGTCGCCCCCGCCCGTCGGATAGCCTGGACCGCTCCTGTCCGCGATCCCCGAGGAGCCCAGCGCCGTGTCGTCCGACAGCTTCGCGCACCTGCACGTCCACACCGAGTACTCGATGCTCGACGGGGCGGCGAAGAACGGCAAGCTGTTCGCCGAGGCGGAGAGACAGGGCATGCCCGCCATCGCGATGAGTGACCACGGCAACATGTTCGGCGCCTACGAGTTCTTCCACGCCGCCGCGAAGACGAGCGTGAAGCCGATCATCGGCATCGAGGCGTACGTGGCGCCCGGGTCGCGGCACCACAAGAAGCAGGTGTTCTGGTCCCCGGGCGGGCAGCGCCCGGCGAGCAGCGACGGCGAGGGCGGCAAGGACGTCTCGGGCGGCGGCCGCTACACCCACATGACCATGTGGGCGCAGAACGCGACGGGTCTGCGGAACCTCTTCAAGCTGTCCTCCCTCGCGTCGATGGAGGGCTACTACATGAAGCCCCGCATGGACCGCGAGCTGATCGCCGCGAACGCGACGGGCATCATCGCCACCACCGGCTGCCCCTCGGGCGAGGTGCAGACCCGGCTGCGGCTGGGGCAGTACGACGAGGCGGTGGCGGCGGCCGGCGCGTACCAGGACATCTTCGGCAAGGAGAACTACTTCCTGGAGCTGATGGACCACGGCCTGTCCATCGAGCAGCAGGTCCGCGAGGACCTGCTGCGCCTGGCCAAGCAGCTGAACATCCCGCTCCTCGCGACCAACGACTCGCACTACGTGACCGCCGACCAGGCGGACGCCCACGACAGCCTCCTCTGCGTCGGCGTGGGCAAGAACAAGGACGACCCGAACCGCTTCAAGTTCCAGGGCACCGGCTACTACGTGAAGACCTCGGAGGAGATGCGCGAGCTCTTCCGCGAGCTGCCGGAGGCCTGCGACAACACCCTGGCGATCGCCGAGCGGGTGGAGTCGTACGACGAGGTGTTCACCTACGTCGACCGGATGCCCCAGTTCGACGTGCCGGAGGGCGAGACCCAGGCCTCGTTCCTGCGCAAGAAGATCGCGGTCGGCCTCCAGCACCGCTACGGCGACAGCCCCTCCCAGGAGGTGCTGGACCGCGTCGAGCTGGAGATGGGCGTCATCACCCCGATGGGGTTCGACGCGTACTTCCTCGTGGTCGCCGACATCTGCCAGTACGGGCGCGACAACGGCATCCCCGTCGGCCCGGGCCGTGGTTCGGCGGCGGGCTCGATGGTGTCCTACCTCACGGGCATCACCCAGCTGGACCCGCTGGAGCACGACCTGCTCTTCGAGCGCTTCCTCAACCCCGAGCGCATCAACCCCCCGGACGTCGACATCGACTTCGACGACCGCCAGCGCGACCAGATGGTGCGCTACGTCACCGAGAAGTACGGCGCCGCGTACACGGCCCAGGTGAACACCTTCGGCACGATCAAGGCCAAGGCGGCCGTGAAGGACGCCAACCGCATCCTCGGCTACCCCTTCTCGATGGGCGACCGCATCACCAAGGCGATGCCGCCGGACGTCATGGGCAAGGGCGTGCCGCTGGCCGACCTGTTCAACGAGAAGCACCCCCGCTACAACGAGGGCACCGAGATCCGGGCGCTGTACGAGAACGAGCCGGACGTCAAGAAGATCATCGACACCGGGCTGGGCATCGAGGGCCTGATCCGCGGCACCGGCGTGCACGCCGCCGCGGTCATCCTCTCCTCCACCCCGCTGCTGGAACTGATCCCGCTGCACAAGCGGGACAAGGACGGCACGATCATCACCGGATTCGACTACCCGTCCTGCGAATCCATGGGCCTGATCAAGATGGACTTCCTGGGTCTGCGGAACCTGGGCATCATCGATCACTGCCTCAAGATCGTGAAGGCCAACCGGGGCGTCGACGTGGACATCGAGAAGGTCCCGATCGACGACCCCACCACCTACCAGCTGCTCGCCCGCGGCGACACCCTGGGCGTGTTCCAGCTCGACGGCGGCCCCATGCGCGCCCTGCTGCGGCTGATGAAGCCCACCGAGTTCGCCGACATCTCCGCCGTCTCCGCGCTGTACCGGCCGGGCCCGATGGGCATGAACTCGCACACGAACTACGCGCTGCGCAAGAACGCCCAGCAGGAGATCATCCCGATCCACCCGGAGCTGGAGGAGCCGCTCAAGGACGTCCTCGGCCCGACGTACGGCCTCATCGTCTACCAGGAGCAGGTGCAGCGAGCCGCACAGGTGCTGGCCGGCTACAGCCTCGGACAGGCCGACCTGCTCCGCCGCGCGATGGGCAAGAAGAAGAAGGAGGTGCTGGAGAAGGAGTTCGTCCCCTTCCACGCGGGCTGCAAGGAGCGCGGCTACTCCGACGAGGCCATCCAGGCGGTGTGGGACGTCCTCGTCCCCTTCGCCGGCTACGCGTTCAACAAGTCGCACTCGGCCGCGTACGGCCTGGTCTCGTACCAGACCGCCTACCTGAAGGCGAACTACCCCGCCGAGTACATGGCCGCCCTGCTCACCTCGGTGGCGGACGACAAGGACAAGATGGCCGTCTACCTGGCCGAGTGCCGGCAGATGGGCATCAAGATCCTCTCCCCGGACGTCAACGAGTCCGTCGTCGACTTCACCGCCGTCGGCAGCGACGTCCGCTTCGGCCTCAAGGCCGTGCGCAACGTCGGCGTGCCCGTGATCGAGTCGCTGATCAAGACCCGCGAGGAGAAGGGCAAGTACACCTCCTTCGCCGACTTCCTCGACAAGGTCGAGCTGGTCGCCTGTAACAAGCGCACCGTCGACTCCCTCATCAAGGCCGGCGCCTTCGACTCCCTCGACCACACCCGGCTGTCGCTCAGCACCGTGCACGAGAGCGCGATCGACGCCGTGACGGGCGTCAAGAAGCAGCAGGCGATCGGCCAGGACGACCTCTTCGGCAGCCTCGGCGGCGAGGACGACACCCCGACCATCGGGCTGGACTTCGACCTCACCGACCGCGAGTGGCCTCGCCGCCAACTCCTCAGCCTGGAACGGGAGATGCTCGGCCTCTACGTCTCCAGCCACCCCCTGGACGGCGCCGAGCACATCCTCGCCCGCAACCGCGACAGCTCGATGGCCGAACTCCTCGGCTCCGGCCGCACCGAGGGCGAGGTCCGCCTCGCCGGCCTGATCACCGGCGTCGACCGGCGCATCAACAAGGCCGGCAACGCCTGGGCGATCATCACCGTCACCGACCGCGACGCCTCCGTCGAGGTGCTGTTCTTCCCGGCGACGTACAACCTGATGTCCGCGCAGATGATCGAGGACAACGTCATCTCCGTGCGCGGCCGGCTCAACGAGCGCGACGGCTCGCTGAGCATCTTCGGCCAGGAGATCACCACCCTGGACATGTCCTCCGCCGAGCTCGGCACCAAGCCGCCCGTCCAGATCACCGTCCCCGCCGCCCGCATCACCCCGGAGACGGTGGCCGAGCTCAAGCTCGCCCTCCAGGCGCACCCGGGCGACGTGCCGGTGCGGCTGCTGACCACCAACTGGGACAAGGACACCCTGTACGAGCTCGGGTACCTGGTGAACCCGGACAACGGGCTCGCCTCGGACGTGAAGACCCTGCTCGGCAACCGCGCCTGGGCCGGGACGCTCTAAGCGCGGGACACCGACACGGCCGGCCCCCGGGTTCGGCCGTGTCGGTTCGGCCGTGTCGGTGAGTGTTCGCACGTCGGCCATCTCGATGCCCGCCCCCACGGCCCCCGCCGTGGTTCAGTACCGCCTGGGTACGGGCGGCGGCGGGCTGATCGGGTGGTGGTACGCATGGCGGGCCAGGGTGGTTTCCCCTCACGCGGGGTCCTGCGCAGGCCGGGGCTGCGGTGGGTGGACGTGCTCGTGGCGGGCGCGCTCGTCGCCCTGCTGTACGGGCTGCTGCGCCTGGCGCCCTCCCTGGACGCGCCGTTCCTGCCCGACCAGGCCCCGGCGACCGTCTCCACCGACGCCTCCGAGCTGCCCTACTACGCGGTGCGCTCCCTGCTGCGGATGTTCGTCGCCCTCGTCGCCTCGGTGCTGTTCACCTTCGTCTACGCGACGGCCGCCGCGCGGATGCGCCGGGCCGAGAAGGTGCTGCTGCCGGTGCTGGACATCCTGCAGTCGGTGCCGATCCTCGGCTTCCTCTCCGTCACGGTGACGGCCTTCATCAACCTCTTCCCCGGCTCCACCCTGGGCCTGGAGTGCGCGTCGGTCTTCGCCATCTTCACCTCCATGGCCTGGAACATGACCTTCGCCTTCTACGCCTCGCTGACCGCCCAGCCCCGCGAACTGGACGAGGCGGCCCGGGTGATGCGCCTGACGAAGTGGCAGCGGTTCTGGCGCCTGGACGTGCCCAGCGGCATGATCCCGCTGGTCTGGAACGGGATGATGAGCTTCGGCGGCGCCTGGTTCTTCCTCGCCGCCTCCGAGTCGATCAGCGTGCTGGGCCACCACTACGCGCTGCCCGGCATGGGTTCGTACGCGGCCACCGCCATCGCCGCCGGGAACCTCGGGCAGGTCGGGATCGCGATCGCCGTGATGGTCGTCATGGTGATCGGCGTCAACGTGCTGTTCTGGCGCCCGATGGTCGCCTGGTCGGAGCGCTTCCGCGTCGAGGAGTCGGAGGCCGCCGACCGCCCGCGCAGCGTCGTCCTGGACTTCCTGCGCCGCTCCAGCGTCCCCGAGCGCCTGGCCCGCCCGCTGCGCCCCGTCGGCCTCGCGCTGGACCGGGGCACCCGGGTCTTCGGCCTGGCCGAGCACCCGCTCTCGCGCACCGTCGCCCGGGAGCGCACCGGGGACGTGTTCTTCGCGGGCGCCGTCACCGCCGTCGTCGTGTACGGGGCCTGGCGGGCCTTCGACTACCTGCACACCACCGTCGGGCTGGGCGAGTTCGGGCACGCCTTCTGGCTGGGCGCGCTCACCTTCGGCCGGGTGATCCTGCTGCTGGTGGTCGCCACCGCGGTGTGGGTGCCGATCGGGGTGTGGATCGGGATGAACCCGAAGGTGACGCGGTTCGCGCAGCCGGTGGTGCAGGTGCTGGCGAGCTTCCCCGCGAACTTCCTCTTCCCGTTCGCCACCGCCGCGTTCGTCGCCGTCGGCATCTCGCTGAACGCCGGCTCGATCCTGCTCATGGCCCTCGGCGCGCAGTGGTACATCCTGTTCAACGTGATCGCCGGCGCCTCCGCGATCCCCTCCGACCTGCGCGAGGCGATGACCAACTTCCAGGTCACGGGGCGGCTGCGCTGGCAGGCGTTCATCCTGCCCTCCGTCTTCCCGTACTACGTCACCGGCGGGATCACCGCGGCCGGCGGCGCCTGGAACGCCTCGATCGTCGCCGAGGTCGTCGACTACGGCGACCACCACCTGACCGCCAGCGGCCTCGGCGCGTACATCACCGACGCCACCGCGACCGGGGAGTTCCCGAAGATCCTGGTCGGCATCACGGTGATGAGCTTCTACGTCGTCGCCCTCAACCGGCTGCTGTGGCGCCGCCTCTACCGCCTCGCCGACTCCCGCTACGCGCTCTGACCCACCCCTGCGACCCGTCTCCCCCGGCCCGTCTCCTCCGATCCGCCGATCCCCGCCCCTGGAGCCCGCGATGACCATCGACAGCGTCCGCACCACGATCGTCGAGGCCGACGGCGTCACCAAGACCTTCTCCACCCCCGACGGCCGCGCCCTGCCCGTCCTCGACGACATCAGCCTCCACCTGGAGGAGGGCGAGATCGTCGCGCTGCTCGGCAAGTCCGGCTCCGGCAAGTCCACCCTGCTGCGCTGCCTGGCCGGGCTGATCTCCCCCTCCGCCGGCACGGTCGCCTACCGGGGCACCCCGCTGACCGCCGCCAACCCGGGCGTGGCGATGGTCTTCCAGTCCTTCGCGCTGCTGCCCTGGCTGACCGTCCAGCAGAACGTCGAACTGAGCCTCCAGGCCCGTGGCGTGGGCGAGGAGGAGCGGCGCGAGCGGGCGCTCAACGCCATCGACCTCATCGGCCTGGACGGCTTCGAGGGCGCCTACCCCAAGGAGCTGTCCGGCGGGATGCGCCAGCGCGTCGGCTTCGCCCGGGCCCTGGTCGTCGAACCGGACGCGCTGTTCATGGACGAGCCCTTCTCCGCCCTGGACGTGCTCACCGCCGAGAACCTGCGCTCCGAACTGGTCGGCCTGTGGGAGGGGCGGGAGGCGCCGGTCAAGTCCATCCTGATCGTCACCCACAACATCGAGGAGGCGGTGCTGCTGGCCGACCGCATCCTCGTCCTCTCCTCCAACCCGGGCCGCATCCGCTCCGAGCTGACCGTCGACCTGCCCCGCCCGCGCGACCGGCGCACCCCGCAGTTCGAGGCCCTCGTCGACGCCGTCTACGGCATCCTCACCGGCCGCGAGGACCAGCCCGCCGCCCCGGCCGCCGCCGACCGCACCGCCACCCCGATCAGCGGCCCGCTCCCCCAGGCCAGCGTCGGCGGGCTCGCCGGCCTGCTGGAGATCCTGCTCTCCATGGGCGGGGAGGAGGGCCTGGCCGAGATCGCCGACGAGCTCAACTTCGAGGTCGACGACCTCCTCCCCCTGGTCGACGCGGCCGTCATCCTCGGCTACGCCACCACCGCCGACGGGCGCCTGGCCATCACGGCGGCCGGGCGGGAGTTCTCCGCCGCCGACATCCTCACCAGCAAGCAGCTCTTCGCCCACACGGCTGCCAAGCGCGCCCCGCTGGTGCGCGCCATCGTCCAGGCCCTGGCCGCCACCGACGACCACAAGCTCCGCGAGGACCTCTTCCTGGACCTGCTGCGCCGGGGCTTCGACCTCGCGGACGCCCGCCTCCAGCTGGAGACGGCCATCGCCTGGGGCCGCTACGGCGAGCTGTACGACTACGACGCGGACGACGCCGAGTTCCTCCTCGAACCCGGCGCCGAGGCCGCGCTCTAGACCTCCTGGGCCGCCAACGCCCCGCGTGCGGCGAGGAGTTCGCGCAGCCGCCCGTGCGGGAGGGCGGGCGAGCGGTGGCCCTCGCGGCCGACCGTCTCCTCGGCGGTGACCAGGGCGTTCAGCACCGCCTCCTCCACGGCCTGGACGACGGCCTCGTAGAAGGGGTCGATCCGGCCCCAGGGGACGAACCGCAGGCTCTCGTAGTCCTCGTCCCCGGCCTCGCCCCGGGGGAAGGAGCTGGTCAGGGCGCCGGGGTTGGCGGTGGAGAAGGTGAGGAAGATGTCGCCGGAGAAGTGGCCGCCGCTGGTGCCCGTCCGGGTCAGGCCGAGCGGGACCCGGCGGGCCAGCGCCTTGCACTGGCCGGGCAGCAGGGGCGCGTCCGTGCCGATGACGACGATCACCGAACCGGCGCCTCCGGGGGCGAACCAGTCGCCGTCCTCCATCGGGTTGTCCTCCGCCAGCTCCCGCCCCACCGGGACGCCGGTGACGACGAGTTCGCGCCGGTCGCCGAAGTTGGCCTGGACGAAGGCGCCGACGGTGTACTCGGCGGAGCCGTGGCGGACGAGCCGGCTGGCGGTGCCCGAACCGCCCTTGAAGCCGTAGCAGTTCATCCCGGTGCCGCCGCCGACGCAGCCCTCCTCGACCGGTCCGCCGGCCGCCGCGTCGATCGCGGCGGCGGCGTGCTCGCCGCGCACGTGCGGGCCGTTGATGTCGTTGAGGTAGCCGTCCCAGGTCTCGGCGACCACCGGCAGCAGCCACTCCCGGGCCAGCTCGGGCCGGTTCGCGGCCGTCCAGTCGACCACGCCCCGGTGGACGGTGCCGACGGCGTGGGTGTTGGTCACCATGACCGGGCCTTCGAGCGCGCCGGTCTCCTCGATCCAGGTGGTGCCGGTCATCTCGCCGTTGCCGTTGAGGGAGTACCAGCCGGCCGCGCAGGGCGTGCCGACGCCGTCGCGGCCGCGCGGGAGCAGCGCGGTGACGCCGGTGCGGACGTGCTCGCCCTCGACGAGGGTGGCGTAGCCGATCTGCACACCGGGGACGTCGGTCAGGGCGTTGGCGGGGCCGGGCGTGCCGTCGAGGGCGAGGCCGAGGGCGCGGGCCCGGGGGCGTCCGGACGGGGTGGTGAGCGTGGTCATGGGAGGCCTTCCTGGGACGGGGGGTTGGGGCTGGCCGACTAGGAGGACGGGGTGTCCACCGCTCGGTCGGGGAGCAGGTCCGGGCAGCCGGTGACCGTCCGGGCGTGTCCGAGCAGCAGGTCGAGGGAGCGCTCGGGGGTGAGCGAGGCGTTGCGCGAGATGATGTGCAGGCCGTAGCCGTCCTCCAGGACGACGAGGTTGGCCGCGAGGTCGAGGGCCGGCCCGGTGAGCGTGAAGTGGCCCTGGGCGCGGCCGATCTCCAGGATGCCGGCGTAGAGCGTGACCTGGCGGTCGAACAGGCTCTGAGCGAGCGTGGAGTAGACCGGGTTGTCGTGCGTGGCCGAGCTGAACTCGTACAGGACCAGGGCGAGTTCGTCCTCGGGGCCGTCGGGGAGGCCGAGCCGGGCGCAGGCGACGAGCTTGTCGCGGGCGTCCGGCAGGGCGGCGGCGAGGGTGGCGCGGTCGGTGAAGAAGCGGTCGGCGGCGCGCCGGTAGACCTGCTGGAGGAGTTCGCCGAGGTCGCTGAAGTAGTAGTTCACCGACCCCCGGGCGACGCCGGCGGCGTCCGCGATGTCGGCGACGCGCAGCTGTGCGAGCCCGTGCCGTCCGACCGCCTCGGTGGCCGCGAGCACCAGCTGTTCGCGGCGGGCTTCCTGGTTCCTCGGTCGCGCCATCTCATTCCTTGTCGTTCGTGACGGATCTCGTCGTACCTCTTGACGTGGAACTATCGCAGAACTTTGACTTCGGTGCCAAAGAACTCCGGTGAATCCTTTCGCATCCACCCTGAAGGAGAACGATGGCCGATCCCCGCACCACCGGCCCCGCCACCGCCCCCGAGGCGGGCGCCGGGCAGGCCGCCTACGCCCAGGACCTCTCCCGCTCGCTCAGCCTGCGGGAGAACATGCTGATCACCCTCTCCTCGGTGACCCCGGCCTCCAGCGTGTTCATCGTGATGCCGGCGGTGATCCAGCGCCTCGGCGGCGCGGCGACCGTCGCCTTCGCCCTCGCGGCGGCGGCCGGCATCCTGATGGCCTTCTGCTACGCGGAGCTGTCCAGCGCCTTCCCGGTCACCGGGGGCGAGTACGCCTTCGCGGCGCGCACCCTGGGCCGCTCCACCGGCTTCGCGCTGTTCGCGCTCAGCCTGCTCGGCGGGGTGCTGGTCACCGCCGTCATCGCGCTCGGCACCGGCAGCTACCTGGGCGTGGTCTGGGGCGCCCTGGACGGGAAGGGGGCCGGGCTGGCGGTGATCGCGCTGGCCTCGGTGGTCGCGGTGCTCAACATCCGCACCGCCGCCTGGGTCACCGGCGTCTTCCTCGTCCTGGAGCTGGCCGCCGTCGCCGTCCTGGCCGTGCTCGGCTTCGTCCACGTCGAGCAGCCGGTGTCGGTGCTGTGGACGGCGCACACCCTCGGCGGCGCGGACGGCAACGTGCTGACCGGCGCCGCCTGGGGGCTGATCGCCTCCTCCACGGCGACCGCGATCTTCGCCTACAACGGCTACGGCACCGCCGTGTACTTCGCCGAGGAGACGAGGCAGGCCTCCGCGATCGGCCGGGTGGTGCTCTGGTCGCTCGGCATCACGGTGGCAGCCGAGTGCCTGCCGCTGGTCGGGGTGCTGCTCGGCACGCCGAGCATCGACGGGCTGATGTCGGCGGACTCGCCGATGAACTACTTCCTCCTGGAGCGGGCCGGATCCACCGTCAACACCGTGGTCAGCCTGGGCATCGCCGTGGCCGTCGTCAACGCCGTCATCGCGATCATGCTGCAGAGCGGGCGGCTGCTCTACTCCTCCGCCCGCGACCGCGCCTGGCCCGACCTGGTCGGCACCCCGCTCGCCACCGTCCACCGAAAGCTGCGCACACCCCTGGCGGCGACCCTGGTCACGGGCCTGGCGACGCTGCTGGTCGGCTGGCTGGTCTCGCTCGACACGCTGATCCTGGCCACCGGCTCGACGCTGGTCCTGGTCTACGTGCTGGTCGCCCTCTCCGCCCTCGCGGGCCGCGTCCGGGGCACCACCTCCACCGCCCCCTACCGCATGCGCGGCTGGCCGTACGTGCCGCTGGCCGTCGTCGCGGTGATGCTCTACGTCGCGTACGAGTCGATGCGCACCGACTGGCGCCCGATCACCATCGCCGCCGGGATGCTCGCCGTCGGCTACGCGTACTACTACGCCTACCTCCACCCGCGCCGCGCCGACCGCTGGACGATGCCCGACCCCGTCCGCGAGGAGCCCGGGGCCTGACCGGGGCCCCGCCGTGCGACCGCCCGCCCCTGTGACGGGCGGCCGCCCGGGCCGATGCTATGGCCGTATACGCCGGAATGCTATGTCACACCTCATTGATCGGGTGGGGCTGTCCATGACACCGTGCCAGGTGAGCCCTCCGCTCCCCCCACGCCTCGGAGGCTCGCCCCCACCCCCACGAAGGAGTGACGATGCGTCACACATTCCGGCTGTCCCGGGCCATAGCCGCGCTCGCCGCCGCGGGCACCACCGTCGTCGGCTTCGCCGCCACCCCCGGGTACGCCGCCCCCACGGCGGGCCAGGGCGCGCAGGCGAGCCACGTCGCGCAGCACAGCGGGACGGCCCCCACGGGCACCGCCTTCGGGCTGAACGAGACCGCGCAGAGCCAGACGGGCCGGCTCGCGCCCGCCCAGCTGCCGCCGCGCTCCCCGCAGTCCGCCGCCCCGCAGGCGCACACGCCGAAGCTGGCCCGGGCCCTCGCCGAAACCTCCTGCACCCCGGGCGACTTCGCCGGGCGCAACGGCTCCGCGCTGGTCTCGTACGTCCAGGGCTCGACCATCGACTGCATCAGCTCCCTGTTCCGCCTCACCGGCGGCGACGCCAACGGGGTGTTCAAGCAGAGCCAGATGGCCGCCGTCGCCGACGGGCTGCGCAGCGCCGCCGCCTCGTACCCCGGCGACAACTCGACGGGCGTGTTCCAGCTGGTCTACTTCCTCCAGGCCGGCTACTACGTGCAGTACTACCACCCGAGCGACGTCGGCGCGTACGACTCCTCGCTGACCGCCAAGGTGCAGGCCGCGCTGGACGCCTTCGTGGCGAGCCCGCACTTCCTGGACGTCAACGACGGCAACGGGCAGGTCGCCGGCCAGGCGATGATCCTCTCCGACAGCGCCGACCTCCAGGCCCGCTACCTCGGCACGTACAAGCGGGTGCTGAACGCGTACAGCAGCGGCTGGGACTCGTCCTGGTACATGGTGAACTTCGCGAACAGCGTCTACACGCCGATCTTCCGCGGGCACCAGAACGCCGACTACGTCGCGGCCGTCACCGCCGACCCGAGCATCATCAACACGCTCGACTCCTTCGCCCTGAACCACCGGGGCATGCTCGGCGGCACCAACTCCTTCCTCGCCTCCAACGCCGGTCTGGAGACCGCCCGGTTCATCGAGCACCCGGCGCTGGTGAACACCGTCCGCCCGCTCATCAAGGGCCTGATGGACGTCTCCTCGATCACCGGTCCGACCGCCCCGCTGTGGGTCGGCGTCGCCGGGATGGCCTCGTTCTACGACCAGGCGAACTGCTCGTACTACGGCGTCTGCGACCTGTCCTCGAAGCTCAAGGCCGCCGCGCTGCCGATCAGCCACACCTGCGACAACACCCACAGCATCCTCGCGCAGAGCCTCACCCCGGCCGACCTCGCCGCCGTCTGCGCCAGCCTGCAGAACCAGGACCCGTTCTTCCACAACCTGGTCGGCGACAACGGCCCGATCCCCGGGCAGTACGAGAACTCGCTGCAGATGGTGACGTTCGCCTCCCCGCTGGACTACCAGACCTACGCGGGCGGCATCTACGGCATCAACACCAACAACGGCGGCATGACGCTGATCGGGGACCCGTCCGACCCCAACAACCTGCCGATCTCGATCACCTACCAGAGCGGCGACAACGGCTTCACCGCGGGCGTGTGGAACCTCAACCACGAGTACACCCACGCGCTGGACGCCCGGTACGACATGAAGGGCAAGTTCGGCCAGCAGGTCTCCGTCCCGGACGTCTGGTGGATCGAGGGCGTCGCCGAGTACGTCTCGTACAGCTACCGGAACATGACCGACACCGGCGCGGTGGCCGAGGCGCCCAAGCACACCTACGCGCTGAGCACGCTGTTCCAGAACACGTACGACAACAGCGACGTGACCCGCACCTACCCGTGGGGCTACCTGGCCGTCCGCTTCATGGTCGAGCGCCACCCGGACGTCGTGCGGAACATGCTCGGCCACTTCCGCACCGGTGACTACCAGGGCGGCTACGCGACCTACAACTCCATCGGCACCGCGTACGACGCCGAGTTCAACACCTGGCTCGACGCCTGCGCCGCCGGCGCCTGCACAGTGGGCGGCGCGCCCACGGCCGCCTTCACCGCCGCGCCCTCCGGCCTGACCGCCCAGTTCACCGACCGCTCCACCGAGACCGGCGGCGGCACGATCGCCTCCTGGGCCTGGAACTTCGGCGACGGCACCACCTCCACCGACCAGAACCCCTCGCACACCTACGCCACGGCCGGCAGCTACACCGTCAGCCTCACCGTGACCGACGGCGGCGGCAGGACCAACAGCCTCAGCCAGTCCGTCACCGTCAGCAGCAGCCAGAACGGCTGCACCTCCGCCGACGCCCGCGTGCTCGACAAGAACTGCTCCCGCACCGGCCAGTCCGCGACGGCCGGCAACCTCGCCTACTACTACATCTACCTGCCGGCCGGCACCACCACCCTCAAGATCAGCAGCTCCGGCGGCACCGGCACCGCCTACCTGCTGTACAACCCCGACAGCTGGGCCACGCCCAACGCCTACACCAACGGCTCCACCGCCAACGGCACCACCCAGAGCCTGACCGTCACCAACACCACGGCCGGGTACCGCTACATCAGCCTCTACGCCCAGACCGACTTCAGCGGCGTGACCATCAGCACCCAGTACTGATCCCGCCCCGGTTCCGGTCAGGGGGGGGGGCCGGGGCCCCCCCCCCCCCCGCCCCCCCCGGGGGGGGGGCCCCCCGCGGGGGGGGGCCGGGGGGGGGGGGCGGCCCCCGCGGGGGGGGGGGGGGGGGCGGGGGCGGGGGCGCCC